>JAEZYO010000231.1 GCA_023419055.1 Pseudomonadota bacterium
AGGCCGCCGAGCGCGACCACGGAGAGCAACGTGCCGCGCACCTGAGCTATCCCGAGCAACCACGCCGGCGCGCCGGGCAAGAGCGTCAGCGGAGGTAGCGGCCCGATCTCGCGGAGTCGCTTCACCGGCAACGCCAGGCGCTCGTCACCCACGCGGCACACCGCGACCTCGAAGTCGGGCTCTGCCCGCCGCGTCTCGACCTCGATCCGAGCGAGCTTCTCGGCACGTTCCCGGAGCACTCGAACGCGGCGCCGTTCCGCGACGTCGTCCTTCACCGCCACTCTCCTGCGAGGAAGCGCGCGGCTTCGGCGAGCTCCGCGACGCGTGTCTCGCCGTCGTCGAGGAGCTCGTCGCCCGGCCGCGACTCGAGCTCGCGCACCAGAGCTTCGACCTGCGAGAGCGCGCCCTTTTGCTCGCCGAGCTCCTTGAGAACGGTGGCCAGGAAGTAGCGCGACAGCGCCGCGCGCGGATCGAAATAGAGGCTCTGTCGCAGGGCGTCGCGCGCTGCAGCGAGCTCCCCGGCTTCGATCGAGAGCTGGCCCAGGATGCGCAGCGCCACGGGAGAGGCAGGCTCGGCGCGAACGAGCGTGCGCGCGAGCTCGACCGCGTGCGCGGTGCGCCCGGCGTCGCCGAGCGCGGCGAGCCGCTGGGTGTCGGACGCGACGGCGCTCGAGGGGGCCTGCCCCGGCCGGTTCGAGAGCCTCGACGGCCGCTTGCGCTCGACGCGCAGCGCGGGGCGCGCCGGCGCGGACGCCTGCCGCTCGCGACGAATCACCTTCTCGGCGCCGAGCTTGGGGGGCCGGGGCGGCTCGAGCCGATCCGCCCGCGCGTAGACGAACATGGCTTCGGTGGGGGCGAAGCTCGCGGCCGAGGGGCGCGGATCGGACGGACCGATGGCGAGCACTCCGTCCGGGGCGAGCACGCGCTTGAACTCGCGGTAGATCGAGTCGAGCGCGTCGGGCTCGAGATAGATGGCGACGTTACGGAAGAGGATCGCGTCGAGCGATCGATCCTCGAAGCTTTGCGCGCGTTCGAGGCAAGCCTTGAGCTCGAACTCCACGGCGCTCCGGACCTGCCCGTGACGCAAGCAGAGCCGTCCGTCGGCCGTGCGCTGGAAGTGCTCGAGCACCCAGGACGGCGTGCCGCGGAACGACCACGCGGTGTAGGCGGCCTCCCGAGCCCGTGCGAGAGCGTCGCGGCTCAGGTCGTTCGCGTAGATGCGAAAGCGGTGCGAGAGGCGCTCGCCGAGCGCGCGCTCGAGCAAGATCGCGAGCGAGTACGGCTCCTCTCCGCTCGCGCAGCCCGCCGACCAGATCGAGAGACGCGCGTCGCGCGGACGGCGCGAGTCGAGCTCGAGCAGGTGCGTGATCACCGACTCGAGCTGTTCCGCATGCCGGAAGAAGTGAGTCTCGTTGACCGTCACTCGCGCGGCGAGGCGATAGAGCAGCGCTTCGCGGCGTCGCTCGTCGCGCAGCAGCTCGGGGAGCTCCGCCGTGCGCGTGAGATCGTCGAGCACCGGCCGGAGCGCGGTTTCCCACTCGCTGCGCGGTCGCAAGCCGAAGGCGCTCCGGAGCTCTTCGCTGAAGCGACCCGTTATCGTCACTGCGCCCGTGCCTCCGCGCCGACCGAGCCGAGCTCGGAGAGCTGACCGATGAGGTGTGAGATGCCGATCACGAGCACGCTGTGCCCGTCCGTGTGGAAGGTTCCGAGCACGTAAGGAGCGTGCGGCGTTTCATGCACGCTCGACTCGACGCGGTCGCGCTCCACCGCGGTCACGCCGTCGACGCGCTGCACCACGAACGCGAGCTCGCGCTCGTTGGTCTCGGTGACCACGATCAGATCGCTCGGATCGAGCTCGCGGTTGCTCGCGCCGAGCCGCGTCGCGACGTCGACGACCGGGATGCTGCGGCCGCGCAGGGTGAGCAGGCCGAGGAGCCACTCCGGCGCCTCGGGCAAGGGCGCAAGCTCCGCCGCGGGTACCACCACGCGGACCTGGTCGAGCAAGAACGCGAGCCTCGCGCCGAAGGACTCGGTGAGCAGCACGTCGAAGTCGTGGTCCGGAAGCGCCTCGCGCTCGGCGGCTCCCAACCGGAGCTCCAGCGCCCGCAGGCGCGTGCGCAAGGTCTCGAGCTCGTCGAGGAGCGATTCGTCAAACTTCACGGAGCTTCTCCCCGGAACGGAGCAGGTAGCGATTGACCGAAGAGCGCAGCTGCTCGCCGCTCGTTCCCTTGCGAATCGCTCCCAGCGCGCCGACCTCGCGCGCCGCCTTCTGGAGCGTTTCATCGTCGAGCGCAGAGTGGATGACGATGTGCGTCGGTCGGGTCTCGATGCGCCTCAAGAACTGAGCGAACGCCGTCCCCGAGAGAGCCGGCATTTCGAGATCGAGCAGGACCAGATCCGGCGGAGTGGTCCTGAGGTAGGCGGGGAGCTCGGTGAAGGCTTCGAGGCGGTCGACCGAGTGCCGGTCAGGCCCCAAGCTGCGCCTGACGTTGAAGTAGATGCTTGGACTGTCGTCGACGACCAGAATCCGCGCCACGCGACCTCTCTCGGCGACCTCCCAAAGATCGCTGCCGGCGTCGGTACGACCCGCGCGTCGTTCCGGTTAAGAGTCGGCGTGGACTTTCGCTACAGGTGGTCGAGGTGCTCAAAGGTCGGCCGATGTAGGCTCGCTCGACGCGAGGCCTCGCTCCGCGTTTCTGGAGTTTGAATCAAGCAGTGATGAAGCCGGCGCCGCTCCGCGCCGGGACTCGACTGGTCTAGCCGACCAAGGCCCCACGCCCCTTTGTGGAACCGGACCCACCTGGCCGGCTGTCCGAGGAAATCCGCTTCCCTCCGGCGCGTCACGCAGGCCCGAACGTTTTGGGTCCGAACACTGCCACCCGGAAAGGAAAGATCCTTCCCTGGTGGATAAACGCCAAAAATGACGCACGAATACCGGTTCCAGGCAGTGGCTCGAACCCTGGCGACGCGATACCTTGGTCTTCCGTCACCCCTTTGCGTGACGGAAGGTCCCGAGGAGATCTGGATGTCGCAAGAAGTGAACGCCTCTACCCAGGACGACGCGGAAGAGCAGTACTACGTACTGCACGACAATCAAGAGTCGGAGCTCATGACGCTGGACGAGCTCGACACTGCGTTCCAGGAGGAGCGCATCCACGAAGAGACCCTCGTCTGCCGGGTGGGTGACACGAAGTGGCTGAAGCTGCGCGAGCTCGCGAACCTCGACGAGGAAGAGGTCGAGCAGGCGGCGCCCGCTCCGGTGGCATCGGTGCCGCAGCCGGTCGCCCAGCCGTTCGCCCCCGCGGTGGTCGCTCCGGCGCAGCCGCAGACGGCGTACGCGCCTCCCAGCGTTCCGCCGGCGCGCACGCAGCTTCCCGCGGTCGCTCCTTACCAGACGTCGTCGACCCCGAGCGCGGCCTACCAGCCGATGACGCTCTCCGCGCCGAGCAGCATGTCGCCGATGGCGTTCGATCTCGATGACATCGACGCCGCTGCTCTGCGCCCGAAGCGCCGAGTCGGTCTGATCGCTGCGGG
>JAEZYO010000332.1 GCA_023419055.1 Pseudomonadota bacterium
CTGGAAGAGCATGGGCTGCAAGCGCATGTGACAGGCGCTGCAAGTCCCGTCGGTGGTCGCTGCGATAGCGGTCCCGCGGCGCTTGCGCACGAGCTCGTACCGACGGTAGAGCGCCGCCGGCACCTTGCCCACCAGCGCGTCGCGCTCACTCTGCTTCACGGCGAGCGTGCGCTCGTTGTCGCTCACGCGGGACGTCGTGTCGCCCTCGGTGGCGCCCAGATCGCCGACCACGCCTTCGCGTTCGGCGTTGAGCTTACCGAGCTCTGCCTTGGCCGACTCGAGGAGCTCGGAGAGCTTCTCGATCTCGACTTCCCGATCGCGATAGAGCTTGCGAAGCTCCTCGACCTCACGCTGCGCGGCGTTCGCTTCGCGCTCGGTGCGCGAACGCGAGAGCTTCTCGCGTGACTTCTCCACCTGCACGCCCATCTGACGGAGCTCGCCGGTGAGATCGTTGCGCGTCTTCTCCATCTCTTCCACGCCGCGCCTCGATCGCTCGAGGCGTTCTTCGACGCTCGACAGATGGGAGCGCTTGCCGCTCAGTGAGTCGCGCTCTTTGCTGAGCTGGTCTCCGAGCTCTTTGAGCTCTGCGTCCAGAGCGGCAAGACTTTCCAGTAGCTCGACTTGTGCTTTGATTTTCACTGTCTCGATCGGCTCCTCGACTAAGCTCTACGAAAAGCGCCCGCTTGCGGCCAGTGGGCCCACCTGGGTTCGAACCAGGAACAGCCCGGTTATGAGCCGGGGGCTCTGACCGATTGAGCTATGGGCCCGTGCTCGCGCCAAGAACATGAGCTTACCCGAGTCGTGCGGGGCCAGGCGGGCGATACTTACTGCCCTGGCTGCGAGCTCTGGTAGCTCCACGGGCGGCAAGGTAGTCGAACGCCGCCTACCCGGCAACAGCCCTCGGGTCGGAAAAAATCTCGACCAATTCGGATCTTAAAGGTCAGGTGCTCCCTGGCGAGGCCGCCGAGTCGAACCGTCGGCCCTCCGGCGGGCCTCCGAGCCGCCTGCCCAAGCAGCAGGACGAACCACTTCGTGTTAAACGGACCAGGACCCAATCTGCGATGGAATACCTGGTCGTTCGCGGCGCCGCCCAGCACAACCTGAAGAACGTCAGTTGTGACCTTCCGCGGAATCGCCTGGTCGTCATCACCGGCCCGAGCGGCTCCGGGAAGTCTTCGCTCGCCTTCGACACCATCTACGCGGAAGGGCAGCGGCGCTACGTCGAATCGCTCTCGGCGTACGCTCGCCAGTTCCTCGACCAACTCCCGAAACCGCGCGTCGAGAGCATCGAGGGCCTGAGCCCGGCCATCGCTATCGAGCAGAAGGGCCTGGGGAAGAGCCCGCGCTCGACCGTGGGGACCGTCACCGAAATCGCCGACTACTTGCGGCTGCTCTTCGCGAGGGTCGGGGTCCCCCATTGTCCCAAATCGGGCAAGGTTCTCAGGGCTTACACCGTCCAGGAAATGGTCGACGCCGTGCTCGGCCGCGGCGAAGGAGCCCGCGTCGCGCTGCTCGCTCCCATCGTGAGGCAGAAGCGCGGAGAATTCCGGGCCGAGCTCGAGCGACTGCGACGTGACGGTTTCGTGCGCGCCCGCGTCGACGGCGCGCAGATCGACCTCGGAGACGAGATCAACCTCGACCGGAACAAGCCGCACGACATCGACGTCGTGGTGGACCGCATCGCCGTGCGGGAGGGCGTGAAAGGACGCGTGACCGACTCGGTCGAGCTCGCGCTGAAGCTCGGGGACGGCACGCTCCTCGTGGACCCGCTCGACGGGAGCGACCCCGAGGTACTGAGCGAGCGCCTCGTGAGCTGGGAGTACGGCATCACGCTCCCGCCGCTCGAACCCAGGCTCTTCTCCTTCAACAGCCCTCACGGCGCTTGCCCCACCTGCGACGGGCTCGGCGTCCGGTCGGCGGTGGACGTAGGTCGCATCGTCCCGGACCAGACGCGCTCGCTCCGCGAAGGCGCCGTGCTCGCCTTCGGACGGCGCGGCTCGGTCGCGACGGCCACCGAAGTCGCGAAGGTCGTGCAGCTCCTCGGGGTCGACCCGGACCTCGCCTGGCAGGACCTCCCTGAGGCGGAACGAAACGCCATTCTGTACGGGAGCGCCGCGAGCGGCGGCCGCCGTGGAAAGAAGACGGCGAGCTACGAGGGCATCGTCCCGAAGCTTACCCGCATGCTCGACTCGGGCGAAGCCGACGAGGTCGATGATCGCGAGACCGACGACGGCTCGATCGGCGTCGACGATCTCGGGCGCTTCGTCGTCACCCAGACGTGTGAAGCTTGCGGAGGCGTCAGGCTGAGGCCCGAAGCGCTCAGCGTGCGCATCGCCGGCAAGAACATCGCGGAGCTCTGCGCCACCCCACTCCGAGGGCTGCGCGAGCTGCTCGAGGCGCTCCTCGGCAGCGACCAGATGACCGGGCGAGACGCCGCCATCGCGGTGCCCTTGATCCGGGCGGTCATCGAGCGGCTGCGCTTCTTGATCGAGGTCGGGCTCGACTACCTGACGCTCGACCGCGCGGCGCACACGCTCTCCGGCGGAGAGGGTCAGCGCATCCGCCTGGCCACACAGATCGGAGCTTCTCTCGTCGGCGTGCTCTACGTGCTCGACGAGCCCAGCATCGGCCTGCACGCGCGCGACAACGAGCGCCTGCTCTCGGCGCTGCGTCGCCTGGTGGACAAGGGCAACAGCGTCATCGTCGTGGAGCACGATCGCGACGCTATCCTCGCGGCGGATCATGTCCTCGACATGGGCCCCGGCGCCGGCGCCCACGGGGGCACCATCGTGGCGGCGGGAGATCCGCAGGCCATCATGAGCGATCCGGGCTCGGTGACCGGACCGTATCTCTCGGGGGTGAAGCGGCTGCCCACGCCCAACGTGCGCTCGCGCGGTAACGGCGCGATGCTGCGGCTCGTGGGCGCGCGCGCCCACAACCTGAAAGAGGTGACGCTCGAGATCCCGCTCGGCGTGATCAGCGCTGTCACCGGCGTGAGCGGCTCCGGCAAGAGCAGCCTGATCGTCGACACCCTGCTCTCGGCGGTGCGCGCGGAGCTCTACGGCGCGACGGGCTGGGTCGGCCCCTGCGATCGCATCGAAGGGCTCGAGCACATCGACAAGGTCATCAGCATCGATCAGGCGCCCATCGGGCGCACGCCGCGCTCGAACCCGGCGACCTACACCGGGATCTTCACGCACCTGCGCGAGCTCTACTCCGGGCTCCCCGACGCGCGCGCGCGCGGCTACAAGCCGGGCCGGTTCTCCTTCAACGTGAAGGGCGGGCGCTGCGAGAGCTGCCAGGGCGACGGCGTGCTGCGCGTCGAGATGCACTTCTTGCCCGACGTGTACGTCACCTGCGACGCGTGCAACGGGCGGCGTTACAACCGCGAGACGCTCGAGGTGAAGTACCGCGGCTTGTCGATCGCGGACGCTCTCGATCTCACCGTCGACGACGCGGATCCGATCTTCGAGTCGATCCCGCGCATCCGCCAGAAGCTCGTCGCGCTGCGCCAGGTCGGCCTCGGCTACATCCAGCTCGGTCAGCCGGCGACCACCCTCTCGGGCGGCGAGGCCCAGCGCGTGAAGCTCGCGACCGAGCTCTCGCGCAAGGCGACGGGCCGCACCCTGTACGTGCTGGACGAGCCGACCACGGGTCTCCACTTCTCGGACATCGAGCTTCTCACCCACGCGCTCTTCGGGCTGCGGGACGCGGGCAACTCGATCGTGCTCATCGAGCACAACATCGAGCTCATCGCTTGCGCGGACTGGGTGATCGACATGGGGCCCGAAGGCGGGGACCAAGGCGGTCACATCGTGGTCCAGGGCACCCCCGAACAAGTCGCGGAGCACCCGAGCAGCCACACGGGTCGCTACCTCACGCAGCTCTTCGGCTCGCCGGGCTCCGGGCACCAACAGCGCGGCGAGTCACCCGCCCAGCGAACGGTCAAGGCGACCGCTCGGCGACGCCGCTGACCGGGCGCGGTAGTGGTCGGCCGCGGGGCGAACCGCAGGGGCTAGCGATCTTCGACGAGACTCCGAGCGTCGCTCAGCCGAAATCTTTTTCGACCCGCTCCTGGTCTTCCTTGCAGCGGATGCAGAGCGTGGTCTCCGGGCGAGCTTCCAGGCGCTTGATCGAGATCTTCTCGCCGCAGTCGTCGCAGACGCCGAAGGAGCCGGCGTCGATCTTTTCGATGGCCTTCTGGATCTTGTCCAAGAAAACCTTCTCGCGGCCGCGCAGGCGGAACGTGAACGACTGCAGGTACTCGCTCGAAGCGAGGTCCATCTCGTCCGGGAGATCATTGGCGTCGAGGGTCATGTCCTCGTCCAACGTCTGCTGAGCGCGCTTGATGATCTCGTCGCGCTTGGACTCCAGCATTTCACGGAACTTCTTGAGCTGCAGCTTCGTCATCGGGACTGGCCTCAGAGCCGGACTTTCAACGGCCCTCCAACCTAGGCATTCGGGTCCGATCCGTCAATAGCCCCGCCCTGCCACAGCCTTTTTTCAGTCTGGGCCGACCTTCAATGGCCGTCCCGGTAGGCGCGGATCGCATTCACCAGGGCGTCCGCCATCTTCTGCCGGTAGTCGGCAGTGTTGAGGCGCATCTCCCCCATCGAGTTCGAGATGAACGACGACTCGAACAGGACTGCCGGCATCCGCGCGCCAGCGAGCACGTAGAAGCCCGCGCGCTTCACGCCGTGATCCGGCACGTCGGGGTAGCGCTTCGAAAGTGACGCCACCGTCGAGCGCTGCAAGAGCTCTGCGAAATGCACGGAGCGCTCGACGGTCCCCTGGTCGAGGACTCGGCTCAACGCGTTCGCGAGCTCCGCCGCCGCGGCTGCCGAGGCGTGGTTCTCGCGCGCTGCGACTCGCGACGCCACGGCGTCCGCCGACTCGTCGAGGACGAAGGTCATGAACCCATTTCCGCTTCCGTCCTCGCTCGCGTTACAGTGAATCGAGATCAGCACGTCTGCGTTGAACGCGTTCGCGCGCGCGGTGCGCTCGTCGAGCGCCACGAAGGCGTCGCCGTCACGCGTGAGCAAGGTAGACACGTTGAGCTCGCGCGCGATGAGCGGGGCGGCCCGGTGCGCGATGTCGAGCGTGACGTCCTTCTCCCGCAAGCCCCCGGGCCCGAGCGCGCCGGGATCGTGACCGCCGTGCCCCGGATCCAGCACGACTCGACGCACGCTGCGCGGTCCTCCGCTATCGGGCACCGCGAGCGGTGGGGGATCCTTCGAAACGTCGATGACGAGCCTGAACGGCTCGGGCAGGTAGAAGACCTTGCGGTACACCGAGCGCGACAGATCGAGGACCACCCGCGTCGCGCCTTTCTGAGCGCCTACCCTCACCTTCTCGACCAGGCCCCCCACGTCGAAGCTCTTTTTCCCCTGGTAGCCCGTGTCATGGATGTCGACGAAGAGGCGCGGCCCTTGTCCGTCGCCGGACTCGACGAAGCCGACCGAAAACGTCGTCGGTCGAGTGACGAACACCGAGACACGCGCCGCGTCCTCCGCCCCGTAGCGCTCGATGGCCGTGATCCGCGCGGGTTCGTCAACCTTCGGTGTGACGCTCGGAACGACGACCGGCCCTTCTGCGACGGAGCTCGCGGGTCGAGGCGCCGAGCTCGACCCTGCCGGTGGCGCCCCGGGGCCTCGCGCTTCGCGTTCGATCTCGGCGAGGACGCTGGGCAGCGGCTTGTACGCGTCGAGGGCGAGGAGGACGCGCTCCACGCGCGCTCGACAAGCGGCATCTTTGGTAGAGACCTTCATCGCGAAGAGGTCTCGATAGGTCGCGGCCGGATCGGATCTCAGCTCGCCTTCGAGGAGCGCGCGCTCGAGCTCCGCCGCACAAGCTTGATCCGGCGCCGTCCTCGCCGCGCTCCGCCAGAGCTCCACCGCCTCGAGGCCGTCCGCGTTGCGGTGCTCGATTCGGTAGACCCTCTCTCTGAGGAGGGCCGCTTTCTCGTAGAGCGCCCTGGCCTCCGGCCCGGGCTTCCTGGCCGCTTCGAGCGCGAGTTGATCCGCCGCGGAGACGACCTCGGCCCGACTCGGCACGACGCCGGTGCTCACGTCCGGACGCGAAGCGCTCGAGACGGGCGCCTTGGACCGCTCGTCCGGCTTTTTGCAGCCCGAAACGGCGAGCGCGGCGCCGAGAAGCGCAGTCACCCAATGTCTCCAAAAGAACGACATGGACGGCTTTCCCCTCAGTGGTACCGCGACCGGGGCCGGAGCCGCAATTCCTCTGGCCCCGACCGGAACTAATCAGAATTTCGCGAGCTTGTGACCCGAGGCCGGCGATTGCGCCTGGGCGACAGGGGGTGTTACTTTGACGAGGGTTTTCATGGTCGATCGCGATAACGAGCCCCCGTCACCGGGCGCATCCGGTGGGCTCAGTGCGGATGAGGCGGACCGCCTTGCCGAACGCTTTCGGCCGAGCTGGGAAAAGGATGACGCCGCCTCGAGCGGCGCTCACCGCGCGGCGAAGCAGACCTTGATCGGCATTGCTCCGCTCTCGAGTGCTCCGCCGAGCGCGGCTCCAGCGAGCGTGGCTCCGGTCTCACCGCGTCCGAACAACATCAGCTCTGCCGCGGCATCACCTCACTCTTCGTTGCCGCCGGGTGCCCCCGCTCGAGCACCGACGACGCGGTCGTCGCGACCGGAAGGCGAGATCGAGAAGCCCGTCGCTCGCGAGCGACCCATCGGCAAGCAAACGCTGATCGGCATCGCGCCGATTCAGGCCGCTCCTCCAACCCGGAAGGAAGGGACGAGCGATCTGCCCGCGCCCGCCGTTCCGGGAGCCGCGCCCGTCCCCACCGCGCCACCTGCGGCGGCACCAAAGGCCGTGACGTCGCGCGCCGATCTACCGCCGCCTCCGCCCATTCCGGCGGAGTTGTCGACACAGAAGGCGTCCAAGCCGGCCCCCTCCGCGGCGCCAACTTCGAGCGCGCCAATTTCGAGCGCGCTACCCGCGGAGAGGAGCCTGCCTCCGGTGACGATCGAGCCGGGGAAGACTCATCAATCCGAACCTCCGCGCGGCATCGTCGCCCCGTACCAACCCAAGGACGACCCTTCGGGCCCCGCGGTGGTGCTCAAGGAAGACGTCCTCGCGATGGAAGAGGCGCAGGCGGCGCGAGAAGAGCTTCGCCGCGAGCACGCCGCCTCGAGCCGTCGCGCGCCGACGGTCATGAACCTGAAGCCTCCGGCGAGCGCCTACCCCGCTCCGGACTTCGCTCCCAAGCGGAGCAAGAG
>JAEZYO010000500.1 GCA_023419055.1 Pseudomonadota bacterium
ACTGCACTCTGTCACTGCGGCGGCGGTGCCATGGGGGCGATGTTCCAGATTGGCGCCCTCGCGGCTCTCGAAGACTCGGTAGACGGCCTCGAGGTCAACGCCTTCGACCTTTACATCGGCAGCGCGAGCGGCGCGAGCGTGGCGGCCTCGCTCGCGGCGGGGTTGCCCGTGCAGCGCATCTACCGCGCGTTCCTGGACCCGGCCGACGTCTACTTCGGGCTCGAGCGCCGCCACCTGCTGCGCATCGATCTGGCCGAGTGGCGCCGCATGCTCGTCTCGGCGCTCTCCGCGGTCAGGCACGGCGCGGTCAGCCTGGTCTCGCGAGGCGCCGCGCCCCCGCCGAAGGCGTTGTGGGAAGAGCTCGACCGCCTGTACGACTCCATGCCGGCGGGCCTCTTTACTCTCGAGGGTTACGAGCGCTTCCTCGAAGAGTTCTTCGTGCGCCGCGGCGTCCCGAACACCTTCCACGCCATGCCTCGTCCGCTCCGCATCATGGCGAACGAGCTCGATTCCGGCGCCGTTTCGCTGTTCGGCGCCGAGGGCACGGAGAGCGTGCCCGTGGCGCGCGCCTGCATCGCCTCCATGGCCATCCCGCCGTTCTTCTCACCGGTGAGGATCGGCGATCGCCACTACATCAACCCTGGCGCGGGCCAGGTGGCGCACCTCGACGTGGCGGTCGCGGCCGGAGCGGAGACCATCGTCGTCGTGAACCCGATGGTGGCGGTGCACGTCGAGACTGTCCCGACTGGGCACGGCCACAAGGAGAGCCTGCGCGACAAGGGCATGATGTGGGTGCTAAACCAGGCGATCCGCATCGGCATGGGCAGGCTCGTGCGCGAGTCCTGCGATAGGGTGACCGCGTCCGGCAAGGCTCAGGTGATCTTGATCGAGCCGGCGCCCGAGGACGGCATCCTCTTCATGTACAACCCGGCGAGCTTCGAGGCGCGTCGTAAGCTGCTCGAGTACGCGTACCGGCACACCCGGGCGCGCGTGGCGGAGGCGCTCGGCACCGCGGGTTCGGTGTTCGAGCGCTCCGGGTGGAGGCCTCGCGCTTGAGCCTTCGAGCGCTCGCCTGGCCGCTCTTGTGCCTGGCTCTGCTCTCCGGAGGGTGCAGCCAGCCGTACAAGGTCGGCGACTACGTCCTCGTCGAGTGGGAGGAAGGCAAGCTTTACCCGGCGTACATCACCGAGGTGACGAAGTCGCGCTACCGAGTGCACTTCGAAGGCTACGATTCGCGCTGGGACGACGATTTCGGCATCGACCGCATCAAGGGGCGCGTGGAGGGTCCGGTCGTCCCTCCTCCTCCACCCGAGAAGGTCGCGCGGGCCTCTCGCCCTGCCGCCGCGGCTGCAGCCGCAGCCGCAGAAAAGGCGAACGCCGCGGACGGTGGCGTCCCGAGTCCGAGCTCGGTGGGGTCGGTAGCGCTGGCGGTAAATCAGTTCAAGCCGGGGGATCGCGTGCGCGTCACCTGGCGCGGCTCGATCTATTCGGCGGTCGTGCTCGAGATCGTCGCCCAAGATCGGGTGCTCTTGCACTACGAGGGACACGAGAACGTGTGGGACGAGGTCGTTCAGATCGAGCGCATCGTGAGCCGCAGGCAGTAGCGGGAGCGTCAGCGATCGAGCCTCTGGGCCCAGCCTTCGCAGAAGCCGCAGGTATCCTTCAGAAACGGAGCGACGTCGCCCCGCTGCGCGGTGAGCGCCAGGCACTCGTGATGAAGCCGCACGAGGAGCGGCATCATCAGCGCACCTACGGGGTGGCTCGGACCGAGCTCGTCGAGCTCCGTCAACGCTCCTCGAAGGGACGCTCCGCTACCGAGCAATCGAAGCAAGAGGGTGTCCAGCGTGCGCGGTAGCTCGTTCGGCACCACCAGGTGCATCCCGTAAGCGAGCGGAGCCGCGTAGACGCCGCGCGGAAAAGCGCGCGCGGGCTCGAGCGAAAACTTGGACCAAGCCGCGTTCGGCCGGTGTGCGCACAGGATCCAGAGCAAGGGCTCGTCCGCGCGGGGCGACCAGCTCGCACGGCGGCGCAGCTCGAAGGCCTTGTCCAAGCTCGCGAGCAGCTCCGGGATTGAAGGCGCGCGATGGAAGAACTCGAAGGCACACGGCCCCTGAACGAGGAATCGGCGCACGAGCCCGAACCGTAGAGGCTCCTCCAGGCGGTCGGGGTCGGGCTCGCAGAACAGAGCCACGCGCTCGCCGCCGACCCGACGATTTTCCACGAGAGAGCGGCATCCGTCTCGAAGCGCCCGCACCAACGCCTCGCGGGCGAGGCGACCGTAGACCCATTCCATCACCCCCCCGGTCGGATCGAAGGGGCAGCCAGTTGCGTGAAAAATGAACGCTAGCCGAAGATTGGCAGAGTTTCGTGGGGTAGCGGGAAGCCAGCTCCTTGATCGTCGATGCCCGCCAGCGCGCGAAGTGCGTGATGAACGTGCTGAGGCCTGAGCTTCACCGCTTCCGGACCCTCCACGCCGTCCACCACCTCGAACGTCCCGGGAACCACGAGCCTCGCTCGCTGCTCTTCGGTAGTGGCGCCGATGACTCGACCGCCTGCAATGCCTGGACCCATGGCAAACATGCTCGTGATAGGCCAGTGATCCTTGCCGGCGCCGGCGCCGTCCCCGTTGTAGAACGGGCCACGCCCGAAATCGGAGGCAGCGAGCACGATGAGCTGTCCGTCGATGCCGGCCTTCTTCGCTTCCTCCATGAGAAAGTCGATCCCCCAGAGGAGCATGGCAAGGACCTTCGATTGGTCGCGATCGTGGTTCGAATGAGTGTCGAAGCCGCCGAGGTTCAGGTTGGCGCTCGCCGCGAGTCCAGCCTTGAAGGCTGCGACCGCGAGCTGTGCCTGCTGCGCGAAGCCCTGCAACCCGCCGAGTTGCCCCGGAACGCTGACGAGCTCCTCCGGGAGCTGGATTTGCCCGACCTCCCAATCGTGTTCGCGCGCCGAGAACAACTGGCTCATCGAGCGCTCGAGGCGAGGCAGATGCTGCTTCTCGAGCGCGCTCGCGAGCCGCTCGCCCTGGGCCGCCCGGATGCGCTCGTAGGTGCTCGAGGCGTGGAACTGGCTTAAGTTTTCGGCGTTGTTCGGTTCAGTGCGGTTGATGGCAGCGAGCTTCTTCATGCTGTCGGCGCTCGCCACGCGCGTTAGCGGAATGATCCCCGCGGTGGTGTCGTAGCCGCCCGCGCTGACGTAAGCCATCGGCTTGTCTGAAGCCCACTTCGACGCGACGAGCGCGCCGATCGAGGGGTACCCTTCCGTGAGCTGGCCGCTCCACATGGCTCGGCTGCCGGCGTCGTGATTGTTGGTCGACGTGTCGATGCCGTTCACCACGGTGAGCCGGCTCGCGTACTTCTCGAGGAAGGCCGCGTTCGACATCAGATACGCTTCCAGCCCGAGCGTCTCGTCGAGACCGAAGGCCGCCGGATCGACCGGGATGTCGGCGTACGAGATGCCGCCAATCTGCCCCACGCTCGTGTAACGGCGGTTCTGCTCGAGATCGTCGAGCACGGGGTTGAAGAGGAAGGTCGGGTCCCAGCCACCGGCGGCGTTGACCTGAACCCAGTACGGGCCCGCGTATCCCTGTGATTGTGCGCGAGCAGAACGAGCGGACCACGGGGCCGAGACGCCGAGACCGGCGGCGGCGGCGAGTTGCAGGAAGTTACGGCGTTTCATCGCGACTCCATCACTCGTAGATGAACTTGTAGTCGGCCAAGAGGTACGTGATGACCGCCATCCAGGAGCGGACCACGTAGTTTTCGTCCTTTTCGAGTCGCTCACCTTCGGGGAGCTCCTCGCCGGTGAGCGCGTTCCAGCGACCGCGGCACTGCCAAACCAAGCTGTCGGACTCTTCCTTGGAGACCACCTTGGCTTGTCCTTCGTTCCACGTGTCGAGGAAGAGCTGGTACGTGCGCGCGAGCTCCGGATCGTCCAACGCGAGATCTTCGCCGAGGACTCTCGAGTGCAGATACTGGATGTTCTGTTTGATGGCGTTCACGCCGTCACCCGCGGGGACGGTCGTGACCTCGACGTAGGGGAAGAGCTTGCGCTCCGCGAGCGGTCTCGAGATATCCCACGCGGTGGAGCCGCACGAGACCTCGTTCGCCATGCGCCACATCACGCTCGCCATGATGCCGTTCGGCGACGTCAAGCGTTGCGTGACCGTGTCCGAGTCGATGCCGCCGTAGAGGATGCGATAGTCGCTCGTCAGCCAGTCCCGCGAGTCCCAGCCACGCTTCCAGCGCAAGCCGGTGACGGCCTCGATCTTGCGCGAGAGGAGCTCGGGCGTGCTCAGCCGACCGGTCCCGAGCTCCGACAACTCGATCGTTCGCTCCGGCGAGAGCGGGCCTATGGCGTTCGTTGCCCGGTAGTAGGGAGAGAGCAGGATGTCTCGAATCACGAACTTCAGGTTGAAGTTCGCGGCCACGAAGGCGCTGCCCGTCTGCTGGAAGAACTGGTCCTGGACCTCCCAGGCCAAGAGCTTCTGCTTGTAGTCGCTCGCGCTCGAATCGGCCGGGAAATCCATCGGCGCGCGTCCTACCAGCGCGCGGTACAGGGTCGTTACGGTGGAGTAGACGAAGCGCGGATCTTCGGCGATGCGCTGGCCGAGCCAGGCCTGAGCATAGTCGTAGTCGGGAAGCGTCATCTCTTCCTTGCCGAACCCGGGCGGGAACATCTCGGCGTGCCACTCACGCTTCGGCTCGTAGCGTTCCTGATCGTAGTCGCTGTATTTCTGAAAGGCGCCGGCGACCGGATCGATCAGTTTGTGGCACGACGAGCAGCTCGGATCTTCGCGCGTCGGGTTCGCGTAGCGGGTCGATGCCGTCGGATCGAGCGGCCGCTCGCCGATGCGGAGAATGTCGGTCGCCAGGAACAGCTTGAACACCATCCGCGCGCGATGACGATTGCGGTTCGTCGGCGTGGTGGGGAAGCGGTTCATGAACATCGGCGAGGTGAGGAGGCCCGCCTGCGGATACGTGGAATATCCGCCGTTTTCGTCGACGTACCAGATCTGCGCCTCGACCCACTCGTTCTCGTTCGTGGGATCTTGGAAGGACGCGTCCGTGTTGTAGATTCCGGCCGAAAACGGGTTCACGATCGTGTACGGCGCCGTGACGATCTCGGTGAACGGACGGTCGTTCCTGACCACGTAGCTGATGAGCTCGAGCGGCTCGCGCGCGACGGCCCGGTTGGTCTTCTCGCGCTCCTCGTCGGTCAGCGTGTCGTAGGCGTCATCCTTGACCTTCGGCCAGTACTCCTCGTTGAGGAGGTTGATCGCGTAGCCGTTGTAACCCAGGTAACGATCGGTCAAGAGGTCGTCGTTGTAGATCTCCTTCAGGCGCGTGAAGAAGGCGGGGTCCCTCATCAGCGCCTCGAGCGCGCCGGCGAGGGCACTTTCACCCCCGGACGAGACGACCGCAAGCTCGTCCGCCGCCGGCAAGCGACCGAGCAGGTGAAGCGTAGCCTTTCTGAGCGTTCCGGCCGCGTCGAGCAAGGTCACGTCGCTGAAAGAGCCGGCGGTCACCGCGTCCGCGCACGGATCCCCCGCTTGGAGTCGCGCGACCAGCGTGCTGAGGATCTCGTACTCCTCGCTCCCTTCTTCGAGCTGAGTCCCGCCGCCGTGGTCGAGCTCACCGAGCGGCTTTCGGAGCAGGATCGACTTGTCGTCGTACTCCGTGCGCGCCAGGGTCTCGAGCGTCGCGAGGTTCGCCTCCAAGAAGCCCGGATACGCGGGCGGCAGCAAAATGAAATCAGCCCCCTGGTTCACGGCGATGCCGTCAGGGGAGTGACAGTCGACGCAGGTGCTCTGCATCACCTTCGCCCAGACCCGCTCGGCGAAGAACCTGCCATTCGAGAGGCACTGACCGTTCTCGTCGAGCGGCGGATCCTGGCTCCCGGGCGAGCCAATTTCGGCAGAACAGGCCGCGCTGAGCAGCGCTCCGCTCGCGATCAGCGCAAGCAGGGAGGCGTGCAAACCGCCGGGATCTCGAGAAACACGCAGACAATCGGGCGCGGATTTCATGCGCTCACCTCGGGTTCGCGTCCGAGTCTAACCCGATCGAATCGCAACCGTGTCGACAATCTGACAGCATTGGGAGCCATTTCGTACCGTAGTGGGGGCATCACCCCTGAGCGGGGCCGCGACACCACGACGGGGTGGGACAGCGGAGCACCTCGCCCCCGTGAGAAAGCTTGCCGGCCCTAAACGGTTTGAGTTCAAACTAAATCGTTTCGATTCGCGCGAGAGGCGCTCGGCGTTGCTCCGATCCCGACGATGGGGGACGACTGCCACGATCGTGCAGGAGCAAGACGAGTGCACCGAGATCGGCGTGCTCGTGCGCCAGTCGGAGTCGAAAGAGACACAGACGAGTCTCACTGGTCGGCGAGCCGAGCTCGTTTGCGGATCGGGTGGCGGGGCTCGACTCGATACGCCCGTGCTGGATCGACGATTTCGATTTCTTAACGCAACTGGCTGAGAGCTCGAGCCGACCTCACTCGTAGCGGCGCTTTTTATGCCGCTTTGGAACCGGTCCCAGTACCGAGAGCAGGACCGGTTCCGGGAAAGGCATGAGCTTCGATGACTTCGATATCGATGAATCCAGAGAAAACCAGGGGCTTTGAATTGACTTCTGCGCCGTCGTGCGGATCGATGGCGTCCGGACTTAGGGAGGACGAGATGGGACTTTCAGCTTTGAGTGATATCGGATCGTGCACGCAAACAGGGAGGCGGACGCGCCCTTGGGCGCTCATCGCGGGGTGCCCGCTCGTCCTGTTCGCACTCGGCGCGGGGTGCAGTCAGAAGTTCTCCGATAGCTGCTCGAACACACGCAGCTGCGACAGCGCGAGCCAGGGCGGCGAGGGCGGCGGGGACGACGGCGCCGGCGGAACGTCGTCGAACAGCGGTGGCAGCTCGGGCACGGTCGGAGCAGCGGGGGCCAGCGGAGGCTCCGGCGAGAGT
>JAEZYO010000521.1 GCA_023419055.1 Pseudomonadota bacterium
CGTGCGGACATCGCTGCTCTCGTCCGCCGCGTCCCGAAGACGACCGTGTGCACGCTCTCCACCGGCAACCTCCCCGCAGATCAGGCGTCTTCGGCGCGGGTGGCGCTGATGACGTTCAACGACGCCATCCTCCGAACCGCCTTCGAATCGCGCCTTCCGGTCATCGACCTGCGCCTGGTTTGAACGGAGCCGAGTGACTACGCGAACCCGATCGAACCGTCGGGCCCAGGCGGCGCGAAGATCGCCCGCGCCATCGTTCACGCGCTCGGCTTCGAAGCGAGCCACACGCCGCCAAGCCGTGTGTTCGGCCTCTAAATCGGCTCGAACGCTACTGACCGGTCTCGAGCAGCTCCCTCGAGAGCTCGAAGATCTTCGGCTCCGAAGGCTCTCCCTCGGCGGGTTCGGCGTCTCGAAGAAAGCCGCGCCTCTTCAAACTACGGATCATCACGCGGCCACTATCGGGGTAGACGCACACTTCGTCCGGGTCGTGAGGGCCGATCGCCAAGTAGCCGAGATCGGAGTCGAAGGGGTTCGCGATCTGGTGCCCCTTCTGAGTCCCCGCGGGACAAGAGACGCAATCACCCGCCCGCAACGGATACAGGTCGTCACCGTATCGGAGCACGCCTCTGCCGGAGAGCACGAAAAACACTTCGTCCTCTCGCTGATGGTAGTGAAAAGGGCACATGACGTGGCCAGGCGGCAAGCGCGAATGGCAGACACCCAGGCGCCCCCCGAGTGGGCGCATCGACGGCGTGAGCACGCGATCGTAGCCGCCCCACGGCTTCTCCCTTGTGTGTGAAATCTCCTCGACCTCGTCCACGTTGACGACCGGGCCCCTGGCTTCGGCAGGCTAGGCGCTCTCGCCTAACGCTCGGAGCTTGGCGGCAAGCGGGTCCACCAGATCGTGACGCAGCCTCGCGCTGCTTCATCGAGTTCACTCATCGGAGTTAGAAGACGCTTCTCGGCGATCGCGGCGCAGGATCCAATCGCAGCCGCTCGCGTGCCCCATCTCGCAAGATTTCGAGTACCACCTGGCCGCTTTCTTCGCATTCCGAGGCACGCCGAGCCCGCCTTCGTAGGCTTCACCCACGCTGCCGCACCCTTCGGGGAGGCCGTTCTTGCAGCTCTTGGTGAAGAGCTCGAAGGCGCGCTTCGGATCCAGAGGCAAGGTTGCCGACCGAACCAGGAGATGACCTAGATTGTTGCAGGCAGCCCAATACTCGCCTTCACACGCCTTCTCGTAGAGCGAGGCGGCGCGCGCGTGATCGATCTCGACCCCCTTCCGCCCGCTGTCGAGGACCTCAGCGAGGTTGAAGCACCCGATCGCCGCCGTCAGGTTGCACGCCTTCTCGTAGAGAGCCATGGCTCGGTGAATGTCCGCTTCGACTCCGATGCCTTTCTCGTGGAAGATGCCGAGGGTCGAACAGGAGTCCCCGTCTTCGTAGGAACAACCCCGCTCCGCGAGTGACAGCGCCTTCTTCGGCTGCTTCTTCACGCCGAGATCACCCTTGCCGTACGCCAACGCCGCGTTGGAGCACGAGCTTGCCTGCTCTCGGCTGCAGGCCTTTTCGTACAGCCGGACCGCTTCAGGGCCGTTCACGCGTACCCCCTCGGCGCCGGTTCGATAGAGGTGCGCCAGCCACGCGCAGCCCTTCGATACCTCCGCGTTGCACGCCTGGATCAGGTCAGCTTCGGTCTGACGGATTGACGGCGTCTTCCTGGTTCCCTCCACTCGCGACGCCGCGAGGCTGGTGCAAGCCATCAGATCGCCGGACGCGCACCTGGCCTCGCACGCCTGATCGGTCTGGTCGCAATACCGCCACGCGTCCTTTTCGATCCGTGCCCCGCCCACCCTGCGGTCCAGAACCGGCTGAGCCGAAGCCTGAGCTCCGGCCTCCGAGTTTCGGGTTCGCTGACAGCTCGCGCCTACCAGCGCGAGCAACGCGAGCCATCGAAACCCATGCCTTCTCATCTGCTTCGGAAGCTATCACAGTCACTCCGCTGCCCGGCTAAGGTGCGGAGCGCATGATCACCGTTCAGCTGGCTACCCTCTCCGACGTCGACGAGCTCGTAGAGCTCATGCACGAGTTCTACGCCGAGACCGATCACCCGCTCGATCGCGACTGGGCGAGCCGAGCTTTCACGGAGCTCATCGGCGACCCTAGCCGAGGTTCGGTCTGGCTCCTCGGCCTCGATAACATCTCGGTCGGGCACGCGATCCTTTCGGTTCGGTTCGCGATGGAGTTCGGCGGGCTGAGCGCCTACATCGACGACCTCTTCGTGCGCCGAGCTCACCGGAGGCGAGGTGTCGCACGAGCTGGACTCGAAGCGCTGATCGCCGAGTCCATCCGCCGGGGTTGTCGTTCCCTGCACGTGGAGGTGGATCCCGACAACGCCGCGGCCGTTTCGCTCTACCGTGGGTTCGGCCTGGCGCCTGGGACTGATCGGCGCCTCGAGCTCAAGACGTTACTGAAGGCGCCGTGACGGATCCGAGCGCGTCGCTGGCGCGAGCGCGCCCTTTCGCTACTTGCAGTAGGACCTGAGCAGCTTGCGCACGTGCTGGCCTGACTCGGTGAGGTGATCGTCGGTCCAGCCACCTGCGGAGGGAGCGCCGGGCTTCAGCACCGAGATGGTTTCACCGGCCTTGTCGGAGACGGAATAGTTGAGCCAGCTCACCTGGTTCTTCTCCATGAAGTCGACCCAGGCCTTCCACTGCTCGTAGTCGTTCTTGCCCTGGCCCGACGCTTCCGCGCCGCTCGATTCGGAGACGAACACGGGGATGCCGGCGTCGATGGCCGCTTGCACGCGGTCACGCAACCACTGGCCGTGCGTGCCCGCGTAGAAGTGAACCGAGTAGGCGACGTTCGTCTGATTCTCGAGGGGGTCGGCGGCGACGGTATCGATTCGCTGATCCCACTCGGGCGAGCCGACGATCACGAGATTGTCGGGATCGTGCTTGCGAATGGCTGCTATCACGGCAGTGGCGTAGTCCTTGACCTCTTGCCACGTCTCGTCCTTCTCGGGCTCGTTGAAGATCTCGTAGATGACGTTGGGGTGCTTCCCGTAACGCTCCGCCATCTCCGAGAAGAAGGCGATGGCCTGCTCTTGGTGCAGGTTGTGCGCGTGCCAGTCGATGATCACGTACACGCCGGCGTCGATCGCCGCTTCGACTACCGTGGTGATGCGCCGCATCGACGCTTCCGGGTTCTTCAAATAAGCACCGTCGGGCTCGATGCCCATCGCCGGGCGGACCACGTCGACGCACCAGTCGTCCCTGAGCCACTGGACGACGTCCGCGTTGTAGTACTGCGGCCACCAGTTGTCCCAACCAAAGGCCTTGCCGCGCAGCACGACCGGCTCACCGCTCGCGCTGACGAGGCGCGCACCGTGCACGCTGAGTTGCCCGTAGCGAGCGACGGGCGTGATTCGACCGTTCGGGGGCGCCGCGATGGCCTTGCGTTCGGTGCTCTGGTCGGACGCCGCCGGTCCGGTTGCGCTGCCCCGATCCTTCTTCACGAGGCACGAGGTGGTCAGGGCAACTCCGATGAGCGCCGCAGTGACGAGCCGGCAGGTTCTCGGGATTCTCTTGGTCGGAGGACGGTCAGGCATCATTGGCTCGTGCTCGCGAGGGTGGGGGCCGATCAACTTAATCGTTTTAGCAAAGACAATTCGTGGTGTCATCGGAGTTCGACGCGGATCGCCGGCCCTTTCGGCGCCAAGGAACTCCTGTAGACTGGGCGAGTGGGAAGCTGGTGGTCGTTACTCGGGCTCTCGATGGTGGCGTCAATCGCGGCGTGCGAGCGGGAAGCGCCCGCTCCGCCTCTCTCCAGTTCGGTGCCGTCCGCGTCGCCTCCTCGTCCCGCTCCGGGGCCCAGCATGACCTCCGACCCTGCCCGCAACTCGGGCGTGACAACACCCGCCGTTCCCCGAACGCCCACGAGCTCGCTGCGGAGAGACAAACTCTTCTCAAGGTACGAGTGCCCAGGCCCTCGGATCGAACGCTGCGTCGAGCGCTACGTGAAGCCGAGGCTGACGCCTGAACAGATCGACCGATTCAACGAGGAGGGGCTCCGCGCGTGCTTCGACGCTCGCGACCCCTCGGAGCGCGCGAACCAGGCGGCGTGCCTCCCGATCGATCTCGGCGTCGACGTGCGAAACGGGAGGACCGTCAGGCTATCCTGGTCGTGCTCCGACGTCTGTCCGGACCAGCTCCGGTTCGTGGTGCGTTACGCCGACGTCTCGGAAGAGGAGTGCAGTGAAATCGGCGGCCACGTTCGTCGAGATCCGGCGTGGAAGACGTACAACGGCTGCGCCCCCACGGAGCAGACCCGGTGAAGTGCATCGAGCAGCCGCGACTGATGTAGACTCTGGCCCGGGCATGCAGCGGTCGGCTAGGCTCTTCGTACTCGGCGTCGCGATTGCGGCCGCGGCGTGTGAACGCCGCTCTTCATCGAAGGAGCGAGAGCGCGTCGCGAGTACCGAGCTCGGCGCCTCGACGGCAGGAGTTGTCTCGGGTCTGCGAGACGGTGATCTCATCTTCCACGAGTCGAGCTCGAGGCAGAGCGAGATGGTTCGGGCCCTCACGGGCAGCCGCTGGACGCACGTGGGCGTCGTCTTCAAGGAGAAGGGGCAAGCCTTCGTGTTCGAGGCGGTCTCCCCCGTGAAGCGTACGCCGTTCGAGCGGTTCGTCGCCCGCGGCCGTGACGGGCGCTACGTCGTCAAACGCCTGCGTGATGCGGACCACCGTTTGACGCCCGAGGTCGTCGCAAAGGTGCGCCAGCTCGGAGCGTCGTGGCTCGGCCGTCCCTACGATCTTCGCTTTCGCTGGGATGACCAATCGCTCTACTGCTCGGAGCTCGTCTACAAACTCTTCGAGCGCGGCGCGGGGATCCGTATCGGAGTGCTCGAGCGCGCCCATGACATGAACCTCGACGACGAGCGCGTGCAGCGAGCCCTCCGAAAGCGCTTCGCCGGGTCGAAGTTCGATCCGGACGAGACCGTCGTCACGCCCGATTCCATCTTCAACGACGACCAGCTCGTCGAGGTCGATCTCCCGTGACTTTCGTGCTTGTTTCGATGCCACCCCGATACCTGCCTGCGCTCCTCCTCTCGCTGGTCGCAGCGTGCGGCCCGACGCCTCGCCCAGCTGCAGCGCCCGAAGAGCCAGCGCCACCCGCGCCGGCGCCCGCGTACTCGAACGATCTCGAGCGCGCGGACCGTCTGGCGAGAGAAGCCGAGGCCATCGAGCCGCCTCCGTCGCCGAAGTTCAGCGACAAGGCGGCGTCGCTCGCGTTCATCAAGGAGCGCATCAGGCCCTGGATCGAGCAACGGCGCGACGCGGTAGAGCGCGCAGACGAGGCCTACGCAAGCGTGGTCCCGCAGCTTCCCGACCTGGAAGTCGCGAAGGTGGCGCTCGCACAGGGCAACTTGAAGCTCTCCTTCCTCGAAGATTTCGTGAGCGTGACCGTGGCGGCTGCGCCGCCCAACATCGCCGCCGACGCCGAGAGCATGACGGCGTACCGCGGTGCCGTCATCGACGCGGCTACGGTTCAACTCGAGGAGGCCCGGTCGGCTTTCGAACGCTGCATCACCCTCGCAGAGAAGGTGGGCGGCAGCGAAACGGCTTCACTCTGCCGCGCTCGACTCGCCCAGCTGCCGAGCGCAGCGAAGCCCGCGGACACGCCCCGGCGGAAGGAACCGAGAAAGACGGTCGAAGTTCAACCCCGTCCCTTCGTCGCGACGCGACAAATCAAGCCGTGCGTCTTCGCAGGCACTTTGAAGCTGTGGGAAGCGCCTCTGGCGCTCGTTCCCGGCGAATCGCCTGTCGCCAAGTTCGATCAAATCGAGATTGCCGCGCTGGAGCTACCTGTCACGGCCAGCGATCCCCTCCGCGTCTCGACGGTGTGGCCGGTGCGAGGGACCTTCCTTTTGAATCAGGCAATGCTGCCGTTCGACGTCAAGTCCAAGGTCGATCTCGTTCCCGGTCATTTCTGGCTCTCGCCAGGCGCCGCGGTGCGCGCTGCAGCGAAGGCTCGCGGCAAGGCGACGGTATCGAGACCGGAGAGCGAAGACGTGAAGCTTCGTTCCACTCCGGCCCCGGTGAAGGTGGTGCCCTGCAGCGAGCTCGAACTTGCCGGGAGCCGAACCACCCCGATCGGCGCGCTGGACGGCGAACGCGTGCAGCTCTCGGGCGAGATACCGCTGAGTGCGACGCCGGAGGCCGCGGCGCTCGGCGTGCTCCGCGTGAAGGAGGGCATTCTGGTGCAGGTCTTGGAGCGCCGCTCCGGTTGGATGCGAGTCACGGC
>JAEZYO010000522.1 GCA_023419055.1 Pseudomonadota bacterium
CCGCTCGTTCTGGAGCTTCCCGATGCGCCGCAAGAGCTCGCGCCGATCGTGCTCGGTGGAGGGCTCGCTCGGCAGGCTCTCGAGGCGGATGCCGAGCACGCGCACCAGGTCTCGCACCTCGTCGCGCGTCTCGTACACGGCTTCGAGCATGCGCGCCGCGCGCGCGCGAAGGGTGCCGATTTCGAGCATGCGCTCCGCCAGGAGCCGCGCGTCGTGATCGCCCACTCGCTCGCGCAGCACGTCTTCCACGTGCACGATGGCGCGCTCCGGCTCGAGCAGGTCGAGCTCGAGCTTGGCCAGGCGCAGCTTGAGCTCGAACGCCTCGTCGCCCACCGCGGTCGAAAGCCGCTTCTCGAGCAGATCCGCGAGCTCCTTGTTCTTGCCCGCGCGAGTGTAGAGGCGGTCGAGCGCCCGCACGCTCGTCTCGTGCAAGGGATCGATCTCGACGATGCGCTCGTAGTAGCGCGTCGCCTTGTCCGAATCCTCGATGATCTCCTCGCAGATCAGGGCGACCTCGGCGAGCATCTCCACGCGCCGTTCCGCGTCGTCGGTGGCGGCCGTGGCGCGATCGTAGAGCGCCTCGAGCTCCCCCCAGCGCTCCGCCGCGGTGAGGATGTCCTTGAGTCGCGCGAACGCGGCCTCGTTGCCGGGCTGGAGCGTGAGCACGCGCTCGAGGTAGGGCGTCGCTCCGATGGGGTCACCGAGCTTGTCCTCGTGCAGCCGCGCGGCGCGCTCGCTGAGCTCGGCTTCGACGTCGTCGGGGAGCTCCGACTGGACGAGCTCGCGGAAGGTCTCGGCGAGATCCGTGGGACGACCGGCGAGCGTCGAGAGCGCGTCCGCGCGATCCCAGAGGTTCAGGTCGGTCGGGAACTCGCGGAGCGCGCGGAGCAACACGTCGAGCGCGCTGCCGTAGGCGCGCTGCTTGTGCTCGTAGACGTCCGAGAGTCGGTTCACGATCGTGAGCCGCTCGGCGGGGTCCCGCGTCTCCTCGAGCAGCACCGAAAGCGACTGCGCCTCGCGGCGGGCGTCACCGCCCTCCGCGTAACGCGTGTTGAGCACCTCGGCGGCCTTGCCGCGGACCGTCGGATTCTGCAGCAGCGCTTCGAGCACCTCGATCGCTCGCTGGCGGCTGGAGGCGCCGTCGAGCGCGTCGACCGCGTGGCGCAGCGCGTCCTCGGGTCGCCCCAGCTTGCCGAGGTAGAGCTCGGCGAGCTCGACGTCTCGCGCGGCACGCTCCTCACCCGTCAGCAGCTCACGGTGGCGTTCGAGCACGGTGGCGGCGCCGCTCGCGTCGCCCGCGGCGAGCAGC
This sequence comes from Pseudomonadota bacterium, assembly GCA_023419055.1. The sequence continues at coordinate 1,310 of JAEZYO010000522.1, forward strand.
AGGCGCGGCAACGCCGCGAGCGCTCGCGCGTCCGCCGAGTCGATGTCGAGGATGCGCCGGTAGGAGGCGATCGCCTTGTCCGGCGACTCGAAGACGTCCTCCTCGAGCGCGGCCCACTCGCCCAAGATCCGCACGCGCTCGGCGTCGTCCGCCGCGTTCTCGACGCGGAGCTCGAGCAGCCAGCGCAGATCGTCCCGTCGATCCAGGCGGCGCAGGATCGTCTCGAGCGCAGCAGCGGCTTCGGACTGACCCGGGTCGCGCACCACGACGTCGCGGTAGAGCGCGATGGCCTCGTCGACGCGGCCGACCTCCTCCGCGTAGATGCGAGCGAGCTTGAGCTCCAACAACCGGCGCTCGGGCGAGATCTGGGGGCGAGAGGCGTCCGGTTTCGAGACCTCTTCTTCGACTGGCGCGCCCTTCTTCTTTTTCTTCTTCTTGCCGCCGCTCGGAGGCTCCGCCGCCGCGACGGGCGCGGCCGCTTCCACCGCCGGCAGCGCCGACAGCCGGGCGGAGACCGCCTCGATCAGGTTGTCCCAGTTGCCTGCGGCCCGGCACGACTCCTCGAGTAACTCGAGCCCGACGGGGCTCTCGGGAGCGAGCTCGTACGCTCGCCGGGCGTAGGCGGCCGCTGCCTTGCGATCGGACAGCTTTCGACCGGCAATCTCGACGAGCTGCTTCAAGAGGTCGAGCTTCTCCTCGACGCTCTCCGAGCGCTCGATCACGAGCTCGAACAGCGCCGGGAGGCGCGCCCACTTCTCGTCCTTCTGGTAGAGGGGGATCAGCGCGCGCGCTGCGCGCACGTCCGCCGGATCCGTCGCGAGGATCCGCTCGTAAGAGCGGAACGCGCGATCGGGTTGCCCGAGCTTCTCTTCGTAGACGGCCGCCGCGCGGTAGCTGAGCGCAATTCTGAGCGCGTTGTCCTTCGAGCGATCCGCCGCGCTCGAGAACACCTCCGCGAGGCCCTCCCAGTCGTTCTGCCCGCCGTAGAGCCGGGTGAGCCCGTCGAAATCATTGCTGGAGAGATAGGTGTCGCGGAGCACGCGGAGGGCGCGGTGGTGCCCCGGTTGGATCTCGAGCACGCGCTGCCACGCGAGCGCGGCGGCCTGCGCGTCGCCGGTGTGCTCGGCGTGCACGGTGCCGAGCTTCTGGAGCGCCGCGAGCTTCGAAGCGTCGTCGGTGAGCGTCGCGATCCGGCGCTCGAGCGCGTCCGCGAGCGCCGGCCAGTCCTTCGCGCGCTCGGCCTGCTTCTCGAGCGCGTCGAGGGCGTCCTGTCGCGACGGATCGAGATCGAGGATCTTGCGATAGAGATCGACGGAGTCCGCGCCACGGTTCAGGCGCTCCGCGGCGAGCTGCGCCATCTCGGACAAGATCGGGATGCGCGCGGCGCCCTCCGTCCGCGCGAGCTCGGCGGCGAAGAGCTCGTAGAGCGCCGGCCAAGCGCGCCGCTTGCGGTAGATCTCCTCCAGGCGCTCACGCGCTTCCTGGTCTTCGGGCGCGACCTTGAGCAGGGCCGCGTACGCCTCCGCCGCGTTCTGCGCGTTCGAGAACTGCTCGAGCCAGCGGCGCGCCGCCGCGCGGTAGAGCGTCTTCTTCTCTTCGAGGTCGGGCGTGACCTCGGCGAGCTTCAGCTGGTACGTGATGACGTCGCGCCAGCGGCTGAGCTTTTCGTAGAGCGCGACGAGCTCGCGGAGCTCCTCGACGTCGTGCTCGTCGAGCCGCTCGTCGAGCTGGATGATCTGGTTCAGGATCGACAGCAGCGCGGTGTCGCTCTTGATGTACTCGCGGTAAATGCCCGCGATCTCCCGCAGGATGGCGAGCCGCTCTTCGTAGCGATCTTGCGGGGTGCGCTCGAGCTGCTGACGCAGGAGCTCGACGAGCGCGTTGTGACTCTGCGTCTGCTTGTAGAAGACCTTGAGCTTGTCGCGAGCCTCGGTGTTGTCCGGCTCTTGACGCAGGATCGCCTTGTACTGCTCGATGGCCTTTTGCGCGTTGGCCTGACCCTCGGCAAGCTTCGCGATCTCGCGCGCGAGCTGCGCCTTGTCCCTCGACGTCTCCGGCAGCGCCCGCTGCGCCGTTTGCAGGATGTCGATCAGCCTGCCCTCGTCGTCCTGCGCGACGCAGTACTCCCTGAAGAAATTGAGCGCGGCCTCGTTGTTGGGCTCGATCTTCGCGATGCGCGCGAACCACGGCTCCGCGGCGCTCGGCTTCTCGAGCTTGCGGTAGTAGAGCATCGCGACCTGCAGCATGTCGCCGAGCAGGGCCGGATCGCTCAGGTTCTTCTGCGACATCTGGCGCTCGTAGAGCGCGCAGAGCTCCGCCCAGCGCTCGCCGCTGGAGTAGAGCTCCGTGAGGAAGCCCATGGCCTCGGAGTGATCCGGGGCGTCCTTCAGCACGCGATCGTACGCGCGCGCGGCCCGCTCGGGGTCGCTCAGGTGCTGAGCGAAAACCCGCGCCAGACGCACGCCGGCGCTCACCCGCGTCGCCGGCTTGTCAGCGCGATCGGCGAGGCGCTCGAGCGTGCGCTCGACGTCCTCCCAGCGCTGCGCGCGCCGGTAATGGATCTCGAGCATCTGTGCCGCGCGTTCGTTCGTCGGGTCGAGGCGCACGGCGCGCTCGAGCCGCTCGACCGCCGGCGCTCGATCCTGCTCCGGAGAAGCGAAGCGCAGATCCATCTCCGCGGCTCGCATGAGCATCGAGCCGCGGTAGACGTCGTCTTGCGCGCCCTCGGCCTCCTCGAGGTAACCCTTGAGGAGCTCGGGGTAGCGCTTGCGCTTGCTGTCGGCCTCCTCGACGCCCTTCGTGGCCGTGGAGTCTCCAGGCGCGAGCTCGAGCAACCGCAAGTAGGCGATTTCGGCGCCGTCCTCGTCGAAGAGCTCGTCCCGTAGGACCTTCGCCTGCAGCGCGACGAGCTCACGCTCGCGGTCGCTGCTCGCCGCAGCCGCGATCGCGACTTCGAGCAGCGCCGCGACCGGGAACCACTCGCCCCGTTCGGCATGTTTTTCACGAGCCGCGTCGAGCAGACGCGAAAGCTCTTCCGGCGAGAGATCTCCCGCGGGCTCTTTGACGGCGAACGCGAGCTCCTGGAAGCTCGCTTCGGAATCCGGCTCAGCCTGGATTTTGCCGAGGAGAGTTCGGACCGTTTGCGAATCCATTTTCACCCATCCGAGTAGCCTGCCGGGCGCGTCCTGCGCGCACACCGGAAGGAGGGTCAGACTACGCTCGGCTGCCGAGCGTTACAACCCCCACCAACGCCCGATTCTCCATTGGAAACAAGGCGATTGACGAGGTCACTGCTTTCGCTCTCCGCTCGCGCGAAGCGACGCGAGTAGCGCGCGCTGCTTGGCCAAAGCTCGCGGGTTTGCACCAAGGCGGTAACCAGCTTCGAGCGCTTTTTCAGCGTCGTCCAGCCGACCGAGACGCATCAACGCCCAGGCGCGTCCAAGCTCCGCGTCGCCGAACTTCGGGCGCGCGGCCAGGATGGCGTCGTACTGCTTCAGCGCTTCCTTCGGATCGTCTTCCGCAAGCGCGACTGTCGCCAATCCTATTCGATTCTCGAGCGCCGACGGGTCGGCCGAAAGACCGGACGAGTAGGCGCCCTTCGCACCTTGGAGGTCTCCTAGCTTCAGGCGAACGACTCCGAGCGCATGCCACGCGCGTGTGAGCTTCGAGTCTCGCGCGAGGGCTTCCACCAAGCGAGGTTCCGCGAGCTCTGCCTCGCCCCACTGCGCCGCACGAAGTCCACCGGTCAGCGGACCGAGCGCATCGCTCGGAGCGACCTCGGCTGCAGCGTCGTACTGGGCGAGCGCTTCGTCATAGCGGTGCGCGAGCTCGAACGCGTGCCCTCGCTCGACCCATGGAATCGGGCTCTTCGGGCCGAGCTGTCGAAAGAGGAGGGCGACCTCCTGCTCGGCTCGCCCCAGCTGTCCGCTCGAGGCCAAGATCCGCACGAGGAGCCGGCGCGCCTCGATGTCCCCGGGCGCCGCTGCGAGGTGCTGCTCGAGCAGAGCGGCCGCTTCTTCTCGCCTGCCCGTGTCCGACAGGAGGAGAGCGCGCTGATTCACGCTCGGCTGGTTGGCTGAGCACGCAGGGAGCAGCAGAAGGAGCGCGAGGGAATGCCGGGCGTGGCTCAAGGCGTTGGGGAATCTAACAGATATGGACGCGGTGCCTCGGCCACTGGTCGAAGCTTGCCAATCCCGACGAAGGCGGAGTACGGCCTTCCCATGAAGGCGAACGAGCTTTCGAGCGCCGGCGTGGTCGGTGCCGGTCAGATGGGCGCCGGGATCGCGCAGGTGCTCTGCGTGCACGGCATCTCGGTGCTGCTCGCCGACGTCTCGCTCGAGCGCGCGGAGCGAGCCCGCGAGGGTGTCGACAAGCAACTCGCACGTCAGGTCGAGAAGGGGCGCATGGCCGCCGCCGAGCGGGAGGCCGCCATCAGCCGGGTGCGCGCGGTCGGATCGCTCAAGGAGTTCGGAAACCTCGACGTCGCGATCGAGGCTGCCAGTGAAGCTTTCTCCCTGAAGCAGTCGCTCTTCCGTGAGCTCGACGCCGCCTTGCGCCCCGAAGCGCTCCTGCTCACGAACACTTCGAGCATCTCCATCACCCGACTCGGTGCCGAGACCGGCCGCCCCGACCGGGTCGCCGGAATGCACTTCATGAACCCCGTACCGGTCATGAAGCTCTGCGAGGTCGTGAAGGGGGTCGCGACGAGCGAAGCCACGCTAAAGCTCACGGTCGAGCTCGCGATGCGGCTCGAGAAGACGGTGATCGTGAGCAAGGACCGCCCTGGCTTCCTCGTGAACCGCGTGCTGATCCCCTTCCTGAACGAGGCCTGTTTCGCGCTCGACGAAGGGATCGGGAGCGCGCGAGACATCGACACCGGGGCGCGCCTCGGGTTGAACCACCCGCTCGGGCCGCTCGAGCTCGCCGATCTGATCGGCCTCGACACCGTGCTCGCGATCGCTCGTGTGCTTTACGAAGACTTCGCCGATCCCAAATATCGCCCCGCCCCGCTACTCGGCAATCTGGTGGCTGCCGGGTACCTGGGTAGAAAAACCGGCCGCGGCTTTTACCTCTACGACCAAGCGGGCGTTCGCGGCGAGCCCGCCGAGGCGGCCTGGAGATAGTCATGACCGACATCATCGAGAGCGCCATCGATCGGGCGGTGGTGCTCACCGTCAACCGCCCGGACAAGCTCAACGCCCTGAATTCGGCGCTCTTGGTCGCGCTCCGCGAGCGGATCGAGGGGTTCACGCGTCTGCCGGCCGAGACCCGGCCTCGTGCGGTCGTCGTGACGGGCGCGGGCGACAAGGCCTTCGTCGCCGGCGCGGACATCGCCGCGCTCGCGGGGCTCGGCGCCCCGGAGGCTCGTGAGCTCAGCGCAATCGGGCACCGGCTGGGGCGCGCTATGGAAGAGTCGCCCTTCCCCATCATCGCCGCCGTGAACGGCTTCGCGCTCGGGGGCGGGCTCGAGCTCGCGCTCTGCGCCGATTTCATCTACGCGTCCGAGCGCGCCAAGTTCGGTCTACCCGAGGTCGGGCTCGGGCTCATCCCCGGCTTCGGCGGCACGCAACGTCTGGCCCGCCGGATCGGCGCGGCGCGGGCGCGCGAGCTCATCTATACGGGTAGGATGATCGACGCTTCCGAGGCCCTCTCCCTCGGCTTGGTGAACCGCGTCCTCCCTCCCGAGGACCTCCTCCCCAAGGTCATGGAGACGTGCGCCTCGATCGCGGCCAAGGGTCCGCTCGCGATCGCGGCCGCCAAGCGCGTCGGGCTGCGCGGCGAGGACGTCGATCTCACGTCGGGCTGCGAGCTCGAAGCCGCAACCTTCGGTAACCTCTTCGCCACGGCCGACGCTCGGGAAGGCACGAACGCCTTCCTCGAGAAGCGCAAACCCGTGTTCGGAGCGCGCTGATCTTCATGCGACGCGCCCTGCTCGGTGCCGCGATGGTCGTCGCGGCAAGCTTTGCCCCCGGTTGCAAGTGCAGCTCGGAGAAACCTTACACGCCGTTCGGGGTAGCCTCTTCCCTGCCGGAGGCGGCGCCGCCGCCGACCGTTTCCGTCTCTGCGGCGCCGAGCGCCAGCGCGCCGAGCTTCGCTCCGCGCAAGGCCGAGCTCGCCCCCGGCGGCGTTCGGACGTGGAACCTCGGCGGTCGAAGCATCCAGGCGCCGGGAGGCCGCCGCTTCGATCAAGCGGTCGTTTCGGATTTCGACGCGGATGGTGAGAACGAGATCGTGGCCTGGCTCATCGCCGACGGGAGCGCCCCCGCCAGCAAGCCGATCCCCGCAGCGGAGCTCTGGTTGTTCCCGACCGGCGCGGACGCCCGGGTGCTCCTGCCGCTTCCGACCTTCGTCCCCACTGGCCCGGGCTGCAAGCTCACGACTCGGCTCGAGCAGACGGGCCCCCACAGCGTCACGCTCGACGTCGCCGCTCGCTGCGAGGCGCGGCTCATTCCGCGCTCGCCTTCGCGCGCCGTCGTGACCCTCACCCCGCTCGCCGAGGAGCCGATCATCCAGCTGCTCCGCGTGGCCGAGGCTGCTCCAGGGGAGACGCTCTCCGTCTCGGTGATATCGGACGATCGCGACGCGGACGGTCGTGACGACGCTAGCGTCCGGGTCGATCTCGCGACCACCGGCAAGCCAGTCAGCGCCGATCTCGCGTGGCTCGATCGCGCGGCCGGCGCTTCTCGCGACCCGAACGAACCGGCGCGCTCACTCGCGCGCTCCGCCTCGCGCGAGGCCCTCCGCGCCAAACAGAAGAAGACCGCCGCCGACGTCGTCGCGCGCGTCGCGCTGCTCCGCCGACTGGTATCCAGCCTGTGCGCGGAGAGCGCCACGCCTCGACTCTTCGACCGAGACGGCGCGCCGCTCCACTGCGGCAGCCTGGGCGGTTTCGTCGATTCGCTCGCGGCCGCCGAAATCGAGGCAGAGCTCGCTCAGGGGCGCGTGCTCGAGGCCTTCTCGGCCCACTCCCGCGACGGCTGGTACCTCGGCGCCATGTCTGCCAAAATCAAGACCACGCTCGAGCGAGAGCTGCTCGCCGCCGTCGACCGACGCAAGGCTATCGCGACGCCCGTCGCCGCGACCCCGCTCGTTCCCTCCGAGCCTCACTTCAGCGCGCTCGCCTTCGACCCGGATGGAACCCTCGTCGTGCAGACCCCGGGCGGGAGCGTGAAGTTCGGCGCCGACGCGAGCGCCATCCCGCTCGCCGAGGGCGAAGAACGCCCGCCCGCGCGCCCCCTCGACGTCAGCGCCGGAGGCGCGCGCTGGTTCATGACGACGCTCTCCTGCGATCGCTCCGAGATCGCCCTCGGCCTGAGCGGCGCCCCAGAGCTCGTGACCTCGGTTCTCGCGCCGCGCCCCGGCGCCTGCACCAAGCGCTTCGACGTCTTCCCGAAGCCGGTCCCCCTCGGCTTCGCCCCCGGCAAGCTCGAAGCGCTCGTCGGTGGCTCCCGCGTGGGAGAGGCAGGCGCCCTACCGAGCGCAGGCTCGCCACGCTCGGCAGACGGACGCTTCATCGTCACCCCCACCCGACTCGGACTCCTCCTTGCCAGTGAGGGAGATCAGAAGAGTGTGCTCTGGGAGCTCGCCTCCGACACGCCGAAGGTCACCGACCTCTCCGATTGCGTTCTCGCCCCCGACGCCTCCCGCGCCGCCTGCATCTCCGGCAACCGCGCCTACCTGCTCAAACC
>JAEZYO010000843.1 GCA_023419055.1 Pseudomonadota bacterium
CGCGGTACATCGTGACGGGCAAGGTGTTCAACACCGACGAGCGACAGGACGGAGAGCGCCGCGTCCAGTATTTCATGTTCATCCAGTGCCTGAACGTGGAGACCGGCGAGATCCTCTTCCAGCACAAGACCGCGGTCACCAAGGCCATCATCTGAAGTCGGGCCCTCGGTGCTGAGCCACGCCGTCCGCGCCTCGATCGTCGCCGCCGCGCTCGCGCTCGCCGGTTGCGCGAGCCATTCCGAGCGCCTGGGTGACGTGCGCTCGGCGCTCGACGCGCGGAGCCCGCGCGAGGCGCTGAAGCGCCTGAACGAAGAGCTCGAGGTCGACAGCGAGAAGGAGCTGCCCGAGGACATGGGCTCGGACGACGCCTCGCTGCTCGTGCTCGACCGCGCGATGCTCCTGCAGCAGCTCGAAAAGTACGCGCTCTCGAGCCGCGATCTCGAGGCGTGCGACAAGCAGATCGAGCTGCTCGACTTCTCGCGGAACGCGCTCGACGACGTCGGCAAGTACCTCTTCTCCGACGACACCGGGCCCTACAAGGCGCCGGCCTACGAGAAGCTCTTCATCAACACGATGAACATGGTGAACTACCTCGCGCGCAGCGACCTGAACGGCGCGCGCATCGAGGCGCGCCGGCTCAGCGTGATGCAGGAGTTCATCAAGCGCACTGAAGACCCCGCGCGGGCCATGCTCGGTCCGGCGAGCTACCTCGCCGGCTTCACCTTCGAGAAGAGCGGGCGCCCGCAAGAGGCGATGCTCTATTACGACGAGGCCCTCGCCTACGGCGACTACGGGAGCCTCGCAGATCCCATCCGCCGCCTCGCCTCGAAGACGTCGTACCGGAGCCCGCGCATTCGGCGCATCTTGGGTGAAGCCGAGCCCGCCGGCGCACCGCCCACCACGCCTCCACCCGCGTCACCGGAACCTGCTACCCCGGCGCCCGACTCCGCCGCAGCGGTACCCGTTGCGCCTGCGCCTCCCGCCGATGATTCTGCCGAGATCCTCGTGATCGTGAGCTTCGGGCGGGTGCCCATCAAGGTGGCGAAGCGCGTACCCATCGGCCTGGCGCTCACCTACGCGAGCGGTTTCCTGAGCCCGTACGACGTCGACCGAGCGAACCGCCTCGCGGCGCAGGGGCTCGTCACTTGGGTGAACTATCCGGAGCTCGGCAAGCCGCGCGGCAACTGGGATACGCCGGGCTTCGCGCTCGACGGCAAGTGGATGCCGATCGAAGGCGCCGTCGCGATCGATCTCGAGGCGGTGCGCGCGTGGGACGACGTGCGCGGCGCCGTGGTCGCCTCCGCCATCACTCGCATGATCTCGCGTATCGTCGCGGGAGAAGCCGTACGCCAGGCATCGGGTGACGATCTCGTCGGCACGCTCCTCAGCCTGGGAACGCAGGCCACGCTCACGGCGCTCGACACGCCGGACACTCGGAGCTGGGAGATGCTGCCGGCGCGCATGGCCTTTGGTCGGGTGCGCGTTCCTCCCGGCAAGCACTGGGTCGATCTCGAAGCGCGCGGTACGCGGCGGCGGGTCGCGGTCGATCTCAAGCCCGGCGGCTTCCGGGTCGTGAACCTGACCACCCTGTATTGAGAGGGCACCCGCCTCTCGCCGTCGCGTCAAATTCGGCGCGCCGTGCGTGGTCCTTGACTAGCGCGGTTTCTAGGACTAATTGCCCGCATGGCGTTCATCTACGAAGAGCCGAGTCGGACGTTCGGTGAATACCTACTGATCCCCAATCTCACGAAGAAAGGGGACGTTCCGGCCAACGTCGATCTCAAGACTCCGGTGACGCGTTACAAGCGGGGTGAAGCCGCTCCAGTCACGATCAACGTCCCCATCACGTCGGCGTTGATGCAGTCCGTATCGGACGATCACCTCGCCATCGCGCTCGCGCGTTGCGGAGGCCTCTCCTTCATCTTCCCGTCCCAGCCGATCGCTTCGCAGGCGGAGATGGTACGGCGGGTCAAGAACCACAAGGCGGGCTTCGTCGTCAGCGACAGCAACGTGAAGCCGTCGGCCACGTTGGCGGACGTGCTCGAGATCACGGCCACGACGGGTCACTCCACCATCGCCGTGACCGAAGACGGTTCCCCCACCGGCAAGCTCGTCGGTATCGTCACGGGGCGCGACTACCGGCCCGGCAAGCACCCGCCGAGCACGCCCGTCTCCGAGCTCATGACGCCGTTCAAGTCGCTCACCTGCGGCAAGGTCGGGCTCGACCTCGACGCGGCGAACGACCTCATCTGGTCCCACAAGCTGAACACGCTGCCCGTCATCGACGATCAGCAACGCCTGCACTACCTCGTCTTCCGCAAGGATCACGACGCGCACCAGGAGCACCCGCTCGAGAACGTCGACGCCGAGAAGCGCCTGATCGTCGGCGCGGGCATCAACTCCCGCGATTTCGCGGAGCGAGTGCCCGCCCTGGTGGACGCCGGCGTGGACGTGCTCTGCATCGACTCTTCCGACGGCTACTCGGAGTGGCAGGCCGAGACCATCGCCTTCGTGAAGCAGAAGTACGGCGCGCAGGTCCCGATCGGCGCGGGCAACGTCGTCGATCGCGAGGGCTTCCTCTACCTCGTCGAAGCAGGCGCCGACTTCGTCAAGGTCGGCATCGGCGGCGGCTCCATCTGCATCACCCGCGAGCAGAAGGGCATCGGCCGTGGCCAGGCGACTGCAGTGATTGAAGTCGCCAAGGCTCGCGACGAGTACTTCCAGAAAACCGGCGTCTACGTCCCCATCTGCTCGGACGGCGGCATCAGCCAGGACTATCACGTGACCCTCGCGCTCGCGATGGGCGCCGACTTCGTCATGATGGGCCGTTACTTCGCTCGCTTCGACGAGGCCCCCGGCCGAAAGCTCCGCCTCAATAACGCCATCGTCAAAGAGTACTGGGGCGAAGGCAGTAACCGCGCCCGCAACTGGCAGCGCTACGATCTCGGCGGCAAGAAGGGCGGCGGGCTCGTGTTCGAAGAAGGCGTCGACAGCTACGTCCCCTACGCCGGCAAGCTCAAGGACAACCTCGATACCACGCTCGCCAAGGTGCGCTCCACGATGTGCAACTGCGGCGCGCTCACGATCCCCGAGCTCCAGCGCACCGCGCGCATCACGCACGCCTCCACCGTGAGCATCCATGAAGGCGGGGCGCACGACGTGATCTTGAAGGAGACGCGCTCTCCGACCGACAGTTGACGAGCGAGCCCCCCTTTCAGTCACACGACGACACGCACACGTTCGATTCACAGCGTCCGCTGAAGCAGACGTCGCTCGTCACGCAAGGTTCACCGAGGTGCGCCCAGGGACGGCATGTCCCACCGTCACACACGAGGCCATCGGCGCAGATGACGGCTTCGCTCTGTGCCGTGACGGACGCGCACGGCTCTCCTTCGCCTGGCTTCTCGGTGCAATGACCGAGCAAGTCACCGTCCGGACGTGAGCAGTACTCGTTCTGCGGACAAAGAGAGCCCACGCCCGCAGAACAATAGTCCTGGTTGGACCAGACCGGCTCCTCGCACTGCGCGTTCTCGGCGTCGTAGAGCGCGCAGACCAGACCCGGCTTGCAGAGCAGGTCTCGGAAGGGATCGCAGTCTTCGTAGAGGTCCCTCGAGAAGACGACTTCGTAGCTCCAGCACTCCCCAGGTGCCGAATCACTAGCGTCCTGACACCAGAGCCCTGGAGCGCAGCGCGGCGCTCCTCCGAGGCATGGATCGCCGATGTCTCCCGGAAAGTCGCAATAGCTCTGGGCGACGCAAACGAGCCCACTTTCGCACTCGGAGTCCTCCATACAGAGCCCGCCTTGAGCTTTGCGGCTCTGGCACGATCCTGGACATTGGTCGCCCGTGAACTGACAGAAGGCGCTGCCGCTGCACTCGATCTGGTCGCTGCAAGCGCCGCCGAGCGGCGTCGTGCCGTCGAGGACGGCGTCGCAGGCCTCCGAATCGCGATCCAGAAGGTCTGCGCAGGACGCGAGACTCTTCTCGGAGAGACAGCGCTCCACGGCGGTGCCGTCGTAGTTCGCCTTTCCATCGGCCACTGCGCGCTCCCAGCGCGGGAGCTGGTCCTCGTAGAACCCCTCGGTATAGCCCAGGCAGTCCCAGTCACCGAAGATCTCGCCGTGTTGACGAAAGCAGCGCGCGACCGCAGCGCACTCCGCCTTCGCGTAGAGGGCCGGCAGCGCGTCGACGGCTACCGAAACCGGAGCCTCCGCGCCGGTTCCGCCGCTGCCTCCAGCGCTTCCATCAGCCACCGGCGGCGGATCATCGGAATCAACGGGGTCGCCCCCCTCCTCACCTGCTCCCGCGCTCCCGCTCGGGGCCTCGAGGTTTGGCGGCGACACCTCCTCTCCGGCTCGCCTTTCCACATCTGCGCCGTAGCACCCGACGGCGAGCACGAGCGAAATCAACGCGGACAACGAACAGCGAGACCAGGATGTCGAGTAAGTCATGGCTCTTGGTCGGCCGCCCCGCGTCCGAGTTGCGCGATTTCTCCTCGGTGGGCTCCGGAGGCCAGCCGTCGCGCTCATTCACGCCCGAACAAGTCGGTCGCGTGCAATCGCGCCACGGCGCTCGCCGAGGTGATGCCCGCTGCGCGGAGTCAGCGCTCCAAACGTGACGGGTGGCTCGTCCTCGACCCGAGGAGTGAACCGCGCCGTAGCGCAGCGCCTCACTACTGGTGTGGATTATGCATCGATGGAGAGCATGGCCACGGAGAAGGAGCACCGCGGGGAGCCCACCGGGCTCCAGGAAAAGACCTACAAAGCCACTTCTGAAGAGCGCAAGCCGCTCGTGCGGCCTTCGGTCGAGTCGAGGCCGCCGGCGGGCGAATCGGGTGAAGGGCTGGCTCAGCTCAGGGAGATTCTGGTGGGGGCGAACGTACGCGACCTCGAACGGCGTCTCGCCCGAGCCGAGTCGCACATGACCGCCAGGGCGAACGAGCTCGAGCAAGAGAGCCGCCGGCGTATGGAGGTGATCGAGGCGCACCTGCGCAAGGAGAGTGACGCGCTCACCACCCGCCTGGAGCACGAGCTCGCGCAAACGAGTGAAGCTATCCGAACGGTAACGAGGGAACAGCGAGAATCGCTCGCCGCGGTCGGTCAGCGCGTCGCAAAGCTCGAAGAGGGGATCGTCAGGGCCCAGCGCGAAACGCGGGACCAGATGCTTCAGCAAGCGAAGCGCTTCCTCGACGAGCTACAGCAGCTCCGGCGTGAGGTGATGCAGACTCTTGAACGGGAGCTCGGGGACCTGGACGCCGACTTCGAGCAGGGCGGCTATGGAGAAGAGGAGCGAGCATCACCGTAGCCGACGAACGCCACGTCCAGCCGAGGGCGAGGAGCAGCAGGTTCACGCCGCTCTGGACGACATCCGGCGGATCATCGGGGTGGAGGCGCCCGCCGTCGCCAAGGTCTTGCCGGAGAGCATCGGTCAGGCCACGGAGGAGCGCCCCATGGCGATGGGCGCGGCGCTCGAGCCCTCGGTGGCTCGAGCGATCCGCGTGGTCGCGACCCGCGAGTCGCACTGGTTCGGCGAGCTCCTCGCGCCGACGATTGGGGTCGCCGTTCGCAAGGCGGTCTCCGACGCGCTCGCTCGCCTGTTGCAACGCTTCAATGAAGCGCTGGATCGGAGCCTTTCGCTCAATTCGATCCGCTGGCGCCTGGAGGCGCGGCGCACCGGGCGGCCCTTCGCGGAGGTGGTTCTCCTCAATACGCTGGTCTACCGAGTCGAGCAGGTCTTTCTGATCCACGCCGAGACGGGGCTCGTCTTGCGTCACGTCGTGGCAGAAGGGCTCCCGGCGGCTCAGCCCGACCAGGTCGCCTCGATGCTCGCCGCCATCGACGCCTTCGGACGAGAGGCGTTTGCGCCGAGCCCCCCGAGCGCCTACCTGCACGAATTCTCGATCGGCGATCTCACGGTGTGGGTCGATCGAGCTGCCCCCATCGCCGTCGCGCTCGTCATTCGCGGGAGAGCGCCGCGTTCGCTCCAGCTCGCCCTGGCCGAGACCCGCGAGCAGATCTTGCTCGAACACCAGGAAGCGCTCAGCCGCTTCCAGGCAGATACCGCGCCGTTCGAAGGGACTACTCCGCTCCTCGCTCGCTGTTTACAGGAACAGACGAAGCAGGCGCCGCAGCGCGGCCCCTGGGTTCTACTCGCGCTCGCGACCGCGATCGTGCTCGCCATCGGCTTCGTCGCGGTCAGGCACCACTCGAACCAGGTGGCGGAGGCGACGCAGCTCGACGCCTACCGTAACGCGCTCGGCGCGCAGCCGGGCATCATCGTGACGTCGGCCTCGCGCGAGGGCGGCCGCTACCGTCTCGCCGGTCTGCGGGATCCAGTGGCGCCCGATCCGGCGAAGCTCGTGGCCCATGTCGGTGGGGGCGAGGCCGAGCTCGCGTTCGAGCCCTTTTACAGCTTGCACCCGCGAGTCATCGAGGCGCGGTTCCGCCGCGCGCTCATCCCGCCCGAAACCGTCACGGTGCGGGTTCGTGACGGCACGTTGACGCTCTCGGGAGAAGCGCCGCGCGAGTGGAGCGAGCGCGCGGTCGCAGAGGCGCGCAGGCTACCCGGGATCGAACGCGTCGAATCGACCTTGCTCGACACGGACGCTCGAGATCTCGCCGCGGCCACGCGCCGGCTCGAGGCTCTCGAGATCCCGTTCGCGACCGGGTCCGCCGAGCTCGAGCCAGCGGCACGCGAATCGATCCAGCAAGCTGTCGAGCTCCTCACGCAGATGGAGCGGCTCTCGGCGGGGCTCTCGCTCGAAACCTGTATTACCGTGATCGGGGACGCGGACGCGAGCGGGGCCGATGCAACGAACCGAAGGCTCGCGCTCGAACGTGCTCGGGCGACCGCGGCCGCGATTCGGGAGCACGGCGGGTCACGAGCGATGGGGCTCCACATACGCGTTCGGGGCGTCGACGAGGTGTTTCCGCGCTCGCGCAGCGCCCGCTTCGAGGCGAGGACGGACACGTCGAACACGCCCAGCTGCGGGGAAGGAGTCCGCCGGTGAGCGAGAAGCTGAAAATCTGCATGGTCGGCGCGACCGCCGTCGGGAAGACCAGCCTGGTGTCGCGCTTCGCTCGCGGCGTGTTTTCGGACACGTACCGCACGACGATTGGCGTGACGATCGAGACCAAGAACGTCGAGCGCGCCGGCCAGGTGACGCAGCTCGTGATCTGGGACCTGAGCGGCGAGGACGAGTTTCAGAACGTCCAGGCAGCGTACTTCAGAGGCGCGGCAGGCTACTTGCTCGTGGTGGACGGCACGCGACCGGATACGGTCGACGCGGCACTCTCGCTGAAAGCGAAGTTGGATCGGACCGTCGGCAAGTTGCCGTTCGTCGCTGCCGTGAACAAGACCGATCTCGAGACCTCCGGAGGGGTCGATCGCCAGCACCTCGATCGGCTCGCGAACGCCGTCTTCTTGCCAGTGCTGACCAGCGCGAAGACCGGCGCGCAGGTCGACGAGGTGTTCTGCAGGTTGGTGGACGCCATCCATGCAGCCAGGGAGGGCCCGTGAACCTCGGGGCCTTGATAGCTGCGCTCGGCAGCTTGGTGCTCGAGCGCGACGCGAACGGCAGGTTCGTTCGCCAGAGCCCTTGCCCCGAGTGGTGCCGCCCCACCGGCCTTCTCGCGACGCCGCCGAACGATGCTCTCGCGATCGAGAAAATCTTTCCGTACCTGGACAGCTTCCTCCCCGACGCAGAAGAGGTGTGGTCGTCCAACAAGTCCGGGCCAGTCCGGTCCCAGTTCTGGACTCAGAGGGGCCCGGGCGGAGACGAGGTGCACCTCGAGGCCTATGCGTTGCGCGTCGACTCGCGCAGCCTGCTCGTCATCAATCGCAATGAAGAGCTGTTTCGACAAACCGAGCTCGTGCTGCAGCGCGCGCGAGAGCTCCGCCTGGCGCACGATGCGCTGAGCCACGAAGCGAGGCTCAAGGAGCTTCTCGTTCATTCCATCGTTCACGACTTGGTCTCGCCGCTGCATGGCATCTTGGGAGCGCTTTCGCTGCTCGCGGACCTGCCGCTCGAGCGCGAGGCCGCCGAGCTGACGGACCTCGCGTTGCGCGCGGCGCAGCGGGAAAAGGCGCTGATCGCCGATATTCTCGACGTATTCTCCGCCGAACAGCGCACGTTTGCTGCCGCGCCGAACCCTGCCGTAGCGCCCGACTTGGTGCCGGCCATTCTCAAAATCGTCAAGCAAGCGGAGCCGGCGGCACACGTGCGAGGCAAGCGGCTAGAGGCTCGACTCGGGCAAGACCCGGTGCACGTGGTCGCTGAGGAGACGCACCTCGAGCGCGTGCTCGCCAACCTGGTCGACAACGCGCTCCGCCACAGCCCGGAGGGACGAACCGTCACCGTCTCGCTCGAGCATGAACCTGGGACCGTGCGAGTCAACGTGGACGACGAAGGGCCTGGCGTGGCGAGCGAGGTCTTGCCTCACCTGTTCGAGCTCTTTGCCGGTGGGACGCGGGAGGTTCGTGGCACGGGGATGGGGCTCTACTTCTGCAGGGTGACGGTCGAGCGCTGGGGCGGAGGCATCGGCTACGAGCGCAGGCCTCGCGGTGGCTCGCGCTTCTGGATCAGGCTCAACGCGGTGTCGCCGGGCGAAGCGCTCGCTCACACGCAGGGTTGAGTGGGATTCGCTCCGACTCGCTCGCACCAGAGAGCACGCGAGCGGTCGCGCTCTGCCGTAGCGATCATCACTACTTGGCGGGTGAGATAGCGAGCGCGAGAAACATCCGGTAACTTGGGAGGCCGGGGATGTTTCATGTCGCTATTCAAGCCGCCGAGTGAACGACCGCGCGAGGCGATTCCTGCGGTCGCCGAGTCGAAGGAGCAGAACTGTCCGCACATGACGAGCTGCCCGATGTACAGCCTGTTCTCGCTCGCCGGCACGCTAGAAACTTGGAAGACCAACTATTGCACCGCCGACTACTCGCGCTGTGAGCGCTACGTGCGGAATCGCCAGGGCCGGCAAGTCCCCCAGAACCTCATGCCGAACGGCGCGCTGCTACGCAAGCCGTCGTGGCCCGGAGCGTCCAAATGACGCACTGGCCTGGTTGGGTCGGCGGGGTCGCGCTCGCGACCGTGATGCTCCTGCATTGGTTCGCGACGTCGCGCATGATGGCGGTCTCGGGCCGCGTCACGGCGATGATCGATCGACTGCGGCACGGCGAGCCGGAGGACAGCGGAGAAGAGATGACGGAAGCCGAGCTCATCGCGGCGCTCCGTGACCAGACCCGAGCCGCCTTCGGTGACGCCGCCGTTCCCGCCGAGCCCGAAGCGGCCCCGAGAACGAGCGAACCCTCGAGGGTGAGCGGGCCCGCCCCGATCCCCCGCGCACCGCAGACCTTCCTCGCCCACCCGCTCTTCTTCGTCGCGCTCGCGCTCGGCGGCCTCGCAGCAGGAAACCTGGACGGCGAACCGACCTGGCTCTTGCGCAGCGAGGGCTTCACGAAATTGACCGGCGGCTCGCCGATCTGGGGCACCGTCGTCCTGGTGCTCGGCGGAGTGCTCGTCGGCTTCGGCACGCGCATGGCCGGAGGCTGCACCTCGGGTCACGGCCTCTGCGGAGTGAGCCGCGGACAGCGCGGGAGCTTGCTCGCCACCTGCGCCTTCTTCGGCGGCGGCGTCATCGCCTCATTCATGATCGGGAGCTTGTGGTGAACGGCCAAAAAGCGCGTGATCTGGTCGCCGTCACGGTCGTGGGCCTCGCCTTCGGCTACGCGCTCAGCCGCGTCGGCTTCAGCTCGTGGGATCGCGTCCACGACATGTTCACGTTCCAGAACTTAGACTTGATGATCGCCTTCATGGTCGCGCTGGCCGTGCTCGCACCCGCCTGGGTCATCACGCGCAAGCTCTCCGCTCCGCGCTGGTTACCGCGGCCGATCCACCGCGGAACGCTCGCGGGTGGCCTCCTCTTCGGGGTCGGTTGGGCGCTCTCCGGCTCGTGCCCCAGCATCGCCGCGGTTCAGCTCGGCGAGGGCCAGCTCGGCGGCCTCTTCACCATCGCCGGCATCTTCGCAGGCAACTATCTCTACTCGATCGTGCACGAGCGCTGGTTCCGCTGGAGCACGCAGAGCTGCATGGAGGATTGAAGCAGCGCGAATCGCGCTCTTTCGCGGCCGAGATCTCGAGGAGATCCCGCCCTTCCGATGGCTCCGAGGCGGCCGCTCGGGGTAGAACTAGGGTCGTCCGGGACCCGTGACATGCTGACGCGGCTACGCATCGAGAACTTCAAGGCGTGGAAGGACACCGGCGAGGTGCGCCTCGCGCCGCTCACCGTGCTCTTCGGCGCCAACAGCGCGGGCAAAAGCAGCCTCGGGCATTTGCTGCTCGCGTTGAAGCAGACCGCCGCTTCCGCGGATCGAAGGCGCGCGCTCCACACCGGGGACGAGACCTCGCTCATCGATCTCGGGACCTTCATCGACGCGCTTCACGGTCGCGATCGGAAGGCGGAGCTCGAGTTCAGCCTGGATTTCACGCTCCCGAACGGGCTGGCTGTCCAAAATCCCCTCGCCCGGGGAGAGTCATTCAACGGCGACAAGCTCCGTCTGAGCAGCGTCCTCGCGGCATCGTCCCAAGACCAACCGGTGGTGCGCACCATCCGCTACGAGCTCTTCGCGGGCGACGAGGACATCCTCCGCGCGAGCCTCGAGCAAAGGGACGGCCAGGTAGAGCTTTACGCCGAGCCCTACACGCTCGAGCGCGCCGTCGGTCGAGAGTGGCCGCTGGATCCGCCGGAGAAGTTCTACCGGATCTCCGATCACTCCCTCGCCCGCTATCAGAACGCCGATTTTCTGGCGAGCTTCGCACTCGAGGTCGAGCGCACCCTCGCCTCGCTCAGTCACCTCGGGCCGCTTCGTACGCCCCCGCACCGCACTTACGGCTGGGCCGGCAATGCCCCGGAGGCCGTCGGTTCGAAGGGCGAGTACGCGATCGCCTGTATCCTCGCGGCCGAAGCGGCCGAGCGCCAGCTGAGCCGCGGCGAGAACAAGCGTGAACAACCGTTCGCGGAGTTCATCGCCAGTGAGCTCGTCGAGCTCGGCGTGATCAGCAGCTTCTCGGTACACGCTACCGCGCCCGGGCGCAGGGACTACGAGGTCAAGGTCAAGACACTCGGCGGGCTGACCGACGTCGCGCTACCGGACGTCGGCTTCGGCGTCTCGCAGGTGCTCCCTGCGCTCGTTCAGGCTTTCTACTGCCCGCCCGAGTCCATCGTGTGGATGGAGCAGCCCGAGATCCACCTGCATCCGCAGGTCCAGGCAGAGCTCGCAGACGTCTTCATCTCCGCGGTCCAAGCCTACGAGTCCGGGCGCCCGCGCCACGTCCAGCTCATCGTCGAGACGCACTCGGAACACTTCCTGAACCGCCTTCAGCGGCGCATCGCCGAGGAGGCGCTCCGCCCGGAAGACGTCGCGATCTATTTCGCGAAGCCGGGCGCCGCAGGGGCTGATCTCGAAGAGCTCGAAGTGAGCCCCTTCGGCGACATCGTGAACTGGCCCGAAAACTTCTTCGGGGACGACATGCGCGAGATCGTCGCGAGAACCGAGGCGGCGGCGCGACGGCGGGGCAAACCATGACCGTGGTTGTCGACACGAACGTCATCCTGGTCGCGAACCGACAGCACGCCGACGTAAGCGAGGCGTGCGTCGCCGCGTGCGCGCAGCGACTCGAGGCCATCATGAGCGGCGAGCGCGTCGCCATCGACGACGGCTACCGCATCCTGAAGGAGTACCAGCACAAGACCACGCCGCGGGCGGGCAGAGGCCCGGGCGACGTCTTCGTCAAGTGGCTGCTCCGCAATTCCGAGAACGCACGGCGCTGCGCTCAGGTGGAGCTCGTCGAGCACGCCGAGCGCGGTTTCGAGAGCTTCCCCGACGACGCGCGGCTCACGAGCTTCGACCCGTCCGACCGCAAGTTCGTCGCCGTCGCTGCGGCGCACCCCGACGCGCCCAGCATCGCCCAGGCAGCAGACTCGAAATGGCTGGGCTGGGCGCCTGTGCTCGCCGAGCACGGCGTCGAGGTCGACTTCGTCTGCCTCGCGGACATTCAGAGCTTCGACGACAAGAAGAAGGGGCGCACGCGATGACCGACTTCTTTCGCTTCCCCCACACGCCTCACCTCGCCTGGCTCGGGGAGGGCAAGCCTCGCGGGGACAAGGTGCTCGCGCCTCTCGAGGCGCGCGAGCTCCTCTCCGCCGACGTCGTGGTCGAGGAGAAGGTCGACGGAGCGAACCTCGGCTTCTCCGTCGGAGACGACGCGACTCTCCGCGGACAGAACCGCGGCAAGTATCTCGACCTCGAAGTGCCGGAGGGCCAGTGGAAGCCGCTCAAGCGCTGGCTCCTGTCGCATCGAGAAGCCCTCGTCGACGCGCTCTTTCCCGATCTCGTGTTGTTCGGCGAGTGGTGTTACGCCGTGCACAGCGTGCGCTACACGCGGCTACCGGACTGGTTCTTGGCCTTCGACGTCTACGACCGCCGCACGGGCGAGTTCTGGAGCGCGGACCGGAGAA
>JAEZYO010000845.1 GCA_023419055.1 Pseudomonadota bacterium
CGTCGCTGTCCGTGTCCCGGAAGTCGGGTAACCCGTCGAGGTCGGTGTCCCGCCCCGGAGAGCAGTCCTCGTGCGGTCCGGCTTCGTCGGCGTCGGCCATCTTGTCGCCGTCCGCGTCGAGATCGAGGTAGTTGGGGGTACCGTCGTGGTCGTCGTCGGAGGCGTACTCGGGCAGAGACGCCATGAACCCTTCGACGCGATCGGTGAGGCCGTCACCGTCCGAATCCGGATCGGCGCACGGCTTCGAGGAGTCGCGACCTCCGCTCGCTCCGACACCGGATGGCGAGCCTCCGACGCTGCCGGCGCTTCCCCCACCCGGCTCGAGGCTTCCGGCGCCTGCCGTTCCGCCGAACGCCACGCCGGAGCCCATCGACGGGCCACCCGCGTCGCCCTCCGAAGCGCTGCGCTCGGCGCGACCGCCGCACGAGAGCGGCAACATCATCGCCAGAAACCACACCGCACCACGTCTTGCCACGAACGGGAGCCTACACCGACGCGAGCCTGTCCGGCTCGTCGGAAAGTTCCCCCTCGAGCTCGACTCGCTCGAGCAGGAGCGGCTCAGCCCGGCAAGCTGGGCCGCATTTCCTGCTCGGGGTTCGTTTCACCCGCGCGATCGAGCGCGAGCTTGAAGAGGACGGGACCTATCATCTCGTTGATCGCCACCGCCGCGATGGCCAGCTGTTGGAAGCCGGCGCCGATGTTGGGGAAGGTCTTCGAGATGGTGACGGCGACCGCGAGCGCGACGCCCGCCTGCGAGACCAAGGACGACCAGCCCCACTTCTTCACGGTAGGAACGTCGTTCGCGAGGCGGCTGCTCACCCTCGCCGCGAGGATGGTGAAGAAGATGCGCCCCGCGCAGAGCGCGAGCGCCACCGGCCAGAGCTGTTTCAGGAGCGGCACGTTCAGGTGCGCGCCCGCGTTCGCGAAGAACACGACGAACACGACCGCGGCCGTGGCCTCGATCCCGTGCAGGAGCTTCGGGCCCTGGTTGGTCAGGTTCTGGACCACGAAGCCTGCGGTCAAGAAGCAGAGCAGCGTGTCGACGTGCACGTACTTCAAGAATTCGGTGAGGCCGAACCCGATCGCGAGGAGCACGAGCAGCAGGTGCTTGCCGACGAGCCGCAGGTAGGCAGCGAGCATCAAGCCGAGCGTCGTGCCGACCGCGACGCTGCCGACGATCTCGTGGCCGAGGTTCTGGAAGTCTTTGATGGAAAACTCGCTGCCCTCGAGGATGAGCGGCCGCGCGAACATCAGGGTGACGGCGAGCAGCACCACGACCACCACGTCCGAGGACATGATGAACGCGAGCGAGAACTCGGCTACCGGGCCCTTGGCTCGGGTCTGCGAAAGCACGCCCATGCAGGCCGAGGGGCTGCGAGTGATGCCGAGCACGCCCCAGAGCAGCGCGGTCCCGAAGAGCGCGCTCACCGAGAGCGAGGACGTGAACGGGATGAAGCGGGAGACCAAGAGGAACACGCCCGCCGCCCCCACGAGCACGATCATGGACTGCATGAGCATGGCGATGCTCAAGCTCCGCGCCACGCGCTGCAAGATCTCCATCCTGAGCTCGGCTCCACCAGCGAGCGCGATCATGGCGATGGCGAGCGTGCTGACGGGGGCCAGCGCTTCGACCGTGTCGTGGTCGACCAGGTGAAGCACGTGCGGACCGCCCACGATACCGGCCAAGATGTAGCCCGACAGGTGGGGCAAGCCGACCACCTCGAGCAGCTCGCTCGCCAGCGTGCCCGCGAGCAGCAAGAAGCCGAGCGCCGCGATGGTGCCGAAGTTGCCACCGAGCTCGGGCGAGATCTTGGTGGCTCCCCACAGCAGGGCAAAGATCACCGCCAGCGCTACCGCCTGGACCACGCGAGTCTGAGCGCTTTTGGGCGCCGCCGCGCCGTGTCCGCTCACGATCCTTCTCCTTCGGGGTGGTGGCTCGGCGCTACCCGAGGCGGCGGGATCGACGCGAGCGGGTGCGTCTCGTTCTCCTCGACGGCGTGGGTCTCGCCGGCGCGCTCGAGGGCGCGGCGCAAGGAGGCCGGACCAATGAGCTCCCCGAACAGCACGCCGACCACCGCCACGGCGAACACGAAGGCGGAAGGCGTCGAATGCGAGCGAATGGCGAGGCCGAGCGCGACCGCGATGCTCATCGGGCCCGTGGACACGAACCCGAGCCCGAGCAGGGGCCCCGCGCGACGCGCCGCCGGCATCGCCCCGCTGAGCGCCAGGCCGCGCAGAAGATCGGCGAGCACTCGCGCGACGAGCACCGCCACGATGAGCGGCGCGGCGCTGCGCAGAATGTCGAGGTCGAGGTAGACTCCACCGGCGAGCAGCACCGGGAGCATCACGGGCTTCTCCGTCGGCTGGGCGAGCGCGCGGATGTCAGCGTGGTGCCGCGATACGATCGAGATCGTGAGCCCCAGCACGAAGCAAGTGCCGAGCGGTGAGAGGCCGAGCCGGCTCGCGATGCCCATGCCGAGCAGCGAGGTGCCGATCATCAGGCCCCAGCTCTCCTGCTGCCGAAACTCGCGGCCGAGCAACACCGCCACCACGGCTCCGAGGATCACTCCGACGCCGACCGTGATGCCGAGCCGCGCCGAGAGCGACGTGTAGTAGTTCGACTCGGCAGGCAGAGCCGCGCAGATGAACGCCAGGACGGCGATGGGGACTACGGCGCTCGCGCGAGCCATGTCCGCGAGCAGGTCGGAGAGCGGCCCGCGCGCGCCGTGACGTTCCGCGACCCAGCGGATCGTGTGGCGGGTCGTCTCGCAGGCCACCATCGCGGCGCCGAGGCTCGCCCAGCCGAGGTCGGCGCCTTCGAAGAGCCGATAATGAGAGGAGACCAGGTAGGCAGCGGCCGCGACGGCAGCGCCCACGACGAGCGACAAGGCGATGCCGAGGGCGGCTCTCCCCGGGTGCACGGCGCGCTTGCCTACGTGACGAAAGCCGAGGCCCGCCAGCAGCGCGACCCAGGAAATGCCGACCATCAACACGGGCTCGAAGGTGACGATCGCCGAGCGTTCGACCACGCCGAGCACGTGCGGACCGACCACCACGCCCAGGATCAGGTACTCGGCTCCGGAGGGCAGCCCGAACCCACGAATGGTTCGTCCAGAGACCAGGATGCTGCCGACGTAAGCGATGACCAGCAGCCCGAGCAGGACGCCGACGCCGTTCATCCAGGCACCTTGCTCTCGGCGAGCCCGAGCTTGATGCCGTCTGACGACAGTGCATCCAGCACCGAGAGCGAGAGCTCGGAGCGAGTGGCGAGCGTGTCCGAGCTCAGCGTGACGCGGTACACGAGGCCGCGCAGATCGGCGTGGATCAGCTCGACCTGCGCGTCGCGCCCGAGACGGTTCGCGATCTGCTCGAGCAACGTGAGCACGGCGAGCGGCTTCTCGTCGGCGGCCACGACCACGTCGAGCGACACGCGCGGCCGGAACCCGAAGACACGCGTCGGCTGGCGGAGCAGGTAGAGGTGCGGAAAGCGGCACTCCCCCAAACCCCACTCCTCGAGCCGCACTTCCATCAAATCGAGACCGGCGATGCGCCCAGGGCGGCCGCCGATCTCCACGTGTTGGCCGACCCGCAAGCGGCGACCGAAGATCACGTAAGTGCCGATGAGACCGTTCGCGAGCAGCGGAACCGCTGCGAGACCGAGGGCCGCGAGCGCGACCGTGCTGAGCCGTGACAGGGCGCCCTGATCGTCGCCCGCGACGACGGGCCCGGCGAGCATCAGCGCCAGCAGCACGATACCGGCTCGAATCACGACGCTGGCGGCGCCTGCGAGCTCCGCCGGCATCCAGGGCACGACCGTCTCGCGCCGCTCGACCGAACGGAAGAACAGCCGCACGAAGCGGACGAGCACGAACACCGCGAGGCCGGCGATCGAGAGGATGACCAACAACGGCAGCGAGGTCGCGAGCCGCGTCATCATCTGAGACAGCGGCTCGAGCACGAAGCCCGTGAGCCGCTGGGTGTAGCCGCGCGTCGCCTCGAACAGCGACAGCACGACCACGAGCCAGCTGTAGAGGATACCGAACTGGCCGAGCCACTTCCCGAGCCCGACGGCGATGAGCGCCGTCGACTGGATGGTGGCCGGGCTCAGCACCTCGATGTCTCGGATGCGGACCGTGAGCCCCTTCTCGCCGCGCTCTTCGAGCCAGACGCGCGCACGATCCGCGAAGTCCCCGAGCTTGCGCATCAGGTAGATGGCGATGAGCGCGAAGAAGACGACCAGCGAGATCGAAAAGACGAGCTTCGCGATGGCGCTCCGCTTGCGCTCCGTTTCGATCGCGCGGCGGAGCTGCGCCGCGACGTTCGCCGCGTGCACGTCCAGCGACGAGTCGCCGGCGATCTTCGCGTCCGTTTCGCCGAGCTGCACGATCGGGGTCTGCCCGACCATGACGACGGCGACCTCGCCTTGCCGGCTGACCCGCACTTCTTCGGGTTTGGCGGTCTCGATGATGGCGCCCAACGCCTTCGTGGCAGCGCGCGCGCGTTGCTCGGGAGGTCTGTCGCCACGGACCGCGTACAGCGAGAAGACGACGGTATCACCGAGCCTGACCGCGGCCGCCTCGCCACGCTCGAGCGGTGGCGCGGATGCCGGCGGAGCCGGCGGAGGAGGAGGCAACGGCTCCGGGATCGCGGAGGGCGGCGGCGATGGTGGTGCGGCGCTCTCGAGGCGCGGAGCCGCCACGACCTCGGCGTCCTCGATCGCGACGCCAGCGGCGTCATCGGCGGCTGCAGCGTCCAGATCGGCGTCAGCGGCGGCGTCCGACGGCCCCGCGTCGGTGGGTGCACCGGCGTCGGCGACGCTGGGCGGCGCTTTGGGCTTTGCGGGCGCCGGCGCAGCGGGTGCGGCGGACGGAGCCGTTACGGGCTGAACCCCTTCTTGCGCGCGGCTCTCCCG
>JAEZYO010000619.1 GCA_023419055.1 Pseudomonadota bacterium
GAAGCTCAGGGCCGAGCGCCCGGACGCGGGAACAACCGTAACGCGTCGGCGACGCGCCGAACCTTGGCCGCCACGCGCTCGAAATCGGCTTCCGGTGACGTGTAGGTGCTCGGTCGAAAGTACCGAAGAGCGCGCGACACGAGCTCTTGCAGTCCGTGCCGCAACTGCCCGAACCACGTCACGCCGGGCAGCTTGACGAGCGCGCCCACACGGAAGGAGCTCGCGATCTTTTCCGGCGCTTCCCCCAGCGCGCGCAGCGCGTCGAAGGTTTGGTCGCCGGCGTCGAGCAGAAGGTCGACGGCCCGCGACGCTTTCTCGAAGCTGCCGAGCGCGAGGACCAGAGCTTCGAAGCCCTGCTGCTGCGCTTTCAGCCAGGGAGGCTCGAGCTTCTCGACCAGCTCGTGCACGACGACCTCGGAGGCGTGCGGAGCGTGAGCCTCGACGATCGCGCGAGCGGCGAGCTTTCCGGCGCTGCAGGCGCCTTCCATCGTGGCGAGATCGGCCGGATTTTTGACGAAGTCGGACGCGAAGAAGAGGTCTTGGATCGAGCTCTGCGAAAGTGGACGGCTGGACCAAGTCCCGGGCGGATGTACGAGGAGCGCCGACTGGTTGCTCTCGCTCCCCAAGTCGATGTCGTCGTCCACGTGATGGGCGACGACATTCTCTGGGCGAAAGAGCGGCGCGCCGCTCGCCAAGCGGTAAGCGCCGAGCTGCTGGACGACCAGGTCGCGGAGCTCGGCGGAAGTGGAAGCGTCGATGGGGAGCTTGTAGCGCGGCGGTGTGCGCTCGAACGGGTCGCTACGCCATTGGGTGATGTCGATCGAGAGCAGGCCCCGAACTCCGCGCGCGGCGAGTGGCTCGACGAACTCTCGATCCCACACCTCGAGCTGAGAGATGGCCGTAAGGCCATACTGACTATCCGCGAAGAAGAGGTGCCCGGGCTGAGTGGTGAGGGGCTGATCGAGATAGAGCTGAAGACCCACCATTTCCGCCGTTTGACGCGTCATGTCCAGGCGCGCGATGGGGGCAAACTCCTCCCCCTGATCAGCGAGTCCCGAGGCGCGAACGAGCTCCTGAAGCGGGCCGACGGGAAGCGCCAGCACCACGAGGTCGGCTTCGAAGCGCGTTCCCGAGCGGGCGACCACGGCGCTCACGCGACGGTTATCGACGACGATTCGCTCGGCGTGACCCGCGTCCCCCTGTTCGAAGCGAACGCCGAGCGCGCGCAGGCTCGCGACCCACGGCTCGATCCAGGTGCTGGACGTTGGCCCGGTCAAGATGCGATCGCGCGTGAGCTCGGGCCACCATGCCGGACAGAGGTTCAGCATGCTGGTGTTCAGGAAGGTGTGCGCGCTGCCGTCGTAGGCGTCCATCGCGACCAGCGCTCGCGGCAGCGTCTTCAATGTCTGCCGTACCGCCGCCGGCATCGAGTCCGCTCCCAAGAACTCCGCGAGCGAGAGTCGATCGAAGCGCTCGGCCCTCAACCATGGTGGCGTCGAGTAGAAGAGCAGCAGCTTGAGGGCCAGGCGCTTCAGCACCTGCAGGCGCTCGGTCGCGCCCAGGCCGGCCACGATCCAATCGAAGCCCCGCAAGAACTCTCCAATCTCGCCGATTTCCCGCGGGATCTGGAGGAAGCTCGCGGGCGCTCGGCCCTCGTGGAAGGTCAGCGTGGAGCGCACCTCGCGGAGCCGCGACGCCACGGAGGCGGCTTCTGGGTAGCCCGTGAGCGCCTGCTCGCGCGTGGTCGCGGAAGGCTCGCGCGGAATGCGACGCATGATGTCGCTCACGTGCAGGTACCAGCCCGGGAAGAAGCGAAAGCCGTGCTCTCCCGGTAGACCGCCGCTGAATTGGCTGCGAGCCTTGCCGCCGAAGTCCGGGCGGGGCTCGTGAACGATCACCTCGAATCCACTCCGACAGGCGAGCTCGTGAGCGACGGTGAGGCCCGCCACTCCGCCGCCGAAGATGCGCACGGTCGTCATCCGCGTCGGAGCTTATCGCTTCACCCTCGAGCGTAGCTCGTCCTTTCCACTGGTGGCGCAGCCGAAGATGAAAGCGCTGTCACCAAACGTTCGCCGGCTCTTCGACCCGGAGCACACGCAAGAGGGTTAACGAACGTCGAACGCTGACATGGATCGAAAGCGGCGGGGAATCGACTAATGCTCGGAGAATGAGCGACGCGTCTACGAACGGGGTTCACGTCGGCCAAGGAGGCGCGGGGGCGAGAGTGAACCTCGGGGAACGCGCGGAGTCGGTCGAAGACGTGCTGAACCTCCTTGGCCGCTGCATCGAAACGGCGCGCGCGGAAAACACGGCCGACGGCTATTTCCCGCTGCTCTACACCTGGGAGACGCGAGACATCGCCCTCGCGGCCGAGCAGGGCGTGTTCGAAGCGCCGGAGGAGGCTCGGCGCATGATCGTCGTGTTTTCGAACCGCTATTTCGCCGCGCGGCGGCAGTTCCGCGCCGGAGAAGCGACGGCGAAGGCGTGGAGCCTCGCCTTTCACGCGGCGCGCTCTTCGTCGGCGCTGGTCGTGCAGCACCTGCTGCTCGCGATCAATGCTCATATCAACCTCGACTTACCCGTCGCCGCCGCGGAAACCGGCGTGGGGTTTCCCGACTACTCGCGCGTCGACGCGATCCTCGCGCGGGGTGTCGCGCGGATCCAGGGTGCGCTCAACCGCACGACGTTCGTGTTGCGCTTGCTCGACCTCTTCGGCGGCGAGTTCGACGAGATGTTCGCGACCTTCAGCCTGCGCGCCGCGCGCCGCCACGCCTTCGAAGTCGCCCGGCGTCTACGCGGCGCCCCCGAGTCCGAGCGGACTGCGCTGATCGCGGAAGCAGACCAAGTGGCGTTCAGCATCGGCCAGCGACTGCTCGACCCTCCGCTCAGAGACCGCATCCTGCTCGCCGCCGTGAGCCTCACCGAGCGCAACAAAAGCCCGCGCGATCTCCTTGCCTTGCTCGAGCGCTAGGACTCCGCGGTGTGAAAGGGTGACGACAGTGTCGCGGCGTCACCACTCCTTCCAGGCGCGTCCGGCGACGGAATGGCCACCTTCATCGTAAAAAGTGCACCCTGCCCGTCCGCAGGCCTCGGCACGATTCCTGCCAAGTCTTTGCTGTCCCATGAACCCGCTGCGCAAAGGTGATCGAGTCGTCTGGCTTGGGCGAGGCGCCGTCATCGTGGCGACCTCCCTGGGAAGCCTCCTCTCGGCTCGGCCGGCGCTCGCGGACTCGGCTGTTCACGACGAATCGACGGAAACTCGCCGCGCTCCGGGCCCGCTGCAGCCGGGTTGGGCGCTCTCGGCGTTCGCTGGGTACGGCTCCGACGTCGACATCGCCGGCGACGCGCAGAGCTTCGAGAGCTTCGGGGCAGGCGTCGGCGCGCGCCTCCGCTTCACGGCCGACGCCGGCTTGATGGTGGGAGCGCGGCTCAGTCACCATTTCGGCGAAGCTCGGGATTCCGGGTCGCTCAGCAGCGCGCTGGCCGAGGCCGGCTGGGCGCTGCCGCTCGGCCCTCTCCGCGCCGAACCGTTCGCGAGCGCGGGCGTGACGCGCACGTTCGCTGAACACTCGCTCTGCAACGTCACGACCGGCGACTGCAGGACGGTCGGAGGCGCCGACTACGGAGCAACGCTCGGAGCGGGCCTTTCGCTCGTGTATCCGTTCGCGGATGCGTTCTTTGCGGGAGCGACGGCCGAGACACTCCTCGTCGTCGGGCCGGCCTTCGGAGTGCTCGGCTACGCCACCGCGGGCATGACCTTGTAGAGGGCCTACTCGTTGCTCGCCTGAGGCTGGCCCTCGGGCTCGACCAGCTGCTTGATCTCGGCTTCGGGATCGCCCGATTCTCCCATGTAGATCACCCACCCGAGCTGACCTCCGGGGCCGTCCTTGCGCGGGAGCACGGCAACGATCCACTGGCTCGAGTTTTCACCGGCGAAGGTCTCGCCGTCGAAGCTGATGCGCATGGGTCCGTTCTTCGACGTCACGAAGAAGAAGCGGCGCTTGGCGCGAAAGCCGGCGGGCCCCTCCGAGCCGCCCTCGACCGCGCCGACGAAGAGGAGCTGCACCGGCACCAGATCGCCTGGCTGAAACTCGTACCAGACGAAATCCTCGTTCTCGGCTGCCGCGAGCTGCTCCGCCGTCGCCGTTGCGACGCGAATATGCGGACCGCGCGGACCCGTCGCGCACGCGCTCCAGAACATTGCCAAGGGCAAGACGCCCGCCACCAACCACTTCCCGAGCTTCATGCGAGCAGTAGAGCCCACACGCGAGTCGGGAGTCAAATTCTGTCGAGGATTCACCTTACGGACCTGTGCCCTTCCCTCTGGTGCTCACCAAGGGA
>JAEZYO010000621.1 GCA_023419055.1 Pseudomonadota bacterium
GTGGAGAAGGCGAACCTTTCGAGCTTCTGGCAAGAGCTCCGCGAGCTCACGAAGTAAGCGATGCTCGAGCTCAACGGCATCGAGAAGTCTTTCGGCGGCGTACAGGCGCTGAAGGGGGTCGACCTTCGCGTCGGCCCCGGTGAAATCGTCGGCCTGGTGGGCGGAAACGGCGCCGGCAAGAGCACCCTGATGAAGGTCGCCGCCGGAGTCCACACTCCGGACCGCGGGCGCGTCACGATGGAAGGGCGCTCCCCCGGCACACCGGCGGAGGCGATCCGGCTCGGCGTCTCGCTCGTGCGGCAAGAGCTGATTCAGGCCGGGGAGCTCGACGTCGGGCAGAACGTGATGCTCGGTCACGAGCCGCACCGCTACTTCGTCGTCGATCGCGCCGAGCTCTACAGGCAGGCCAAGGCCGCGCTGACCCGCGTCGGAGGTGGGATCGATCCGTACGCCACCCTGTCGTCGCTGTCGCCGGGACAGAAGCAGCGCGTCGAGATCGCGCGCGCCCTCTCACTGAACGCCAAGGTCTTGCTCCTCGACGAGCCCACCGCGACGTTGAGCGAGGCGGACGCGAGCCGACTGTTCGATCTCTTGCGCGTCTTGCGCGAGCAGGGGCTCGGGATGGTTTACATCTCGCATCGGCTGCGTGAGGTGATGTCGATCACCGACCGCATCGTGTGCCTGCGGGACGGCCGCATCGCCGGAGAGCTGCCGACCCGTGAGGCGTCGGTGGAAAAGCTCGTCGACTTCCTGGCGGGCCGAAGCGAGAACACCGCGCCTGCACCTCCCGCGGCGCCGTCGGGCGACGTGCTGCTCAAGGTCGACGGGCGCGTGAGCTTCGAGCTCAAGGCAGGCGAGATCCTGGGGCTCGCCGGGCTCGTGGGAGCGGGCCGGACCAGCGTGCTCTCGGGCCTCTTCGGCGCTCGCCCCACGGACCTCTCGATATCGGTGCGCGGCAAGCAAGCGGCCATTC
Source organism: Pseudomonadota bacterium (assembly GCA_023419055.1). The sequence goes on from JAEZYO010000621.1 coordinate 974, forward strand.
GCTCGCCGCGGGACGCGATCCGCCTGGGCTTTGCGTACGTCCCCGAAGAGCGCGCGTCGCAGGGTCTCATCCTCGACATGCTCGTCGAGCGCAACATCGCGCTGCCCTCGCTGTCGCGCTTCTTGCTCGAAGACGAGGACACCATCGCGGCGCCGTTCAAGGCGCGCTTCGGGATCCGCGGGGGCGGCCCTGCGTCGATGCTCTCCGGCGGCAACCAGCAGAAGATCGTGCTCTCGAAATGGATGGCGATGAAGCCGTCCATCCTGCTCCTCGACGAGCCCACTCGCGGGCTCGACATCAAGGCCAAGCGCGACGTCCACGACGTGGTTCGAGCGCTCGCGGCCGAAGGCAAGGGCGTCATCGTGTCGAGCTCCGAGGCCGACGAGATCGCCGCGCTCTGCCATCGCTCTCTGGTGCTCGCCCAGGGCAAGCTGCGCGGTGAGCTTTCGCGCCACGAGCTCACCGACGCCAACATTTTGAGGCTCGCCACATGACCATTTCCACATCCAGTATCGAGACCACGGCCCCCGTAGCGGAGTCACGCCCGCGCCCGTTCTTCGCGACGGCGAAGAAGGAGCTGTCGATGTTGGGCGTGATGCTCGCCCTCGCCTGCCTGACGGCGATCCTCAACCCGAGCTTCTTGAGCCCGGACAATCTGCGCAACAACGTGCGGCACATCTCGCTCATCGCGCTCTTCGCGCTGGGTGAAGCGGTCGTGATCATCGCCGGCGGGATCGATCTGTCGATCGGCTCGGTGATCTGCGTCGCTGCTGTCGCGACCAGCTGGCTCTCGATGGTTCAGGGGCTCGACATCGGGACGGCCGTCGTCATCGCCACGCTGCTCGCGCTCGCCATCGGTCTCGCTCAAGGCGCGCTCTCCGCGTATCTCGGCATCCAGCCGTTCGTCGTCACGCTCGGCTCGATGTTGCTCTTGCGCGGCGTGGCCGAGGTGCTCACGGGCGGCGCCGACATCGGGTTTCAAGGGCAATTCCCCGGCTTCCGCTTCCTGGGCGAGGGCACCGCCCTCGGCTTGCCGATGCCGTTCTGGTTCGCCCTGGTGGCGATCCTCTTGATGGCCTTCTTGATGCACCGCACGCTGTTCGGCCGCTACTGCTACGCCATCGGTTCGAACGCGGAGGCGGCTCGCCTCTCGGGCGTACCCGTGCGGAGCGTTCGTCTGATCACCTTCGCCGCGTGCGGCTTGCTCTCGGGCGTCGCAGGGATCCTCTACGCCGCCTACCTGCCCACCGCGACCCCGTCGCTCGGCTCGGCGTACGAGCTCCACGCCGTGGCCGCCGCGGTGCTCGGCGGCGTCTCACTCCAGGGCGGGCGCGGCACTGTCTTCGGCGTGCTCATCGGCGCCGGCTTGCTCCAGCTCACGTTCAACGCGGTCAACCTGGTCGGAAGCTCGCTGTGGCAGAACGTCGTCGCAGGCGGGGTGATCCTCGCGGCCGTGATCGTGGATCGCGCGTTCGGCGCGAAGGCGACGCGCTGACCAAGTCGTCACGTCACCCTTCGTAGGTGAGCTGCATCCGCTCGCGGACCTCGGACCGAAAGAACCGCCGCGGCGCGCAGCCGAGCTCGGCCTGAAACGTGCGGTGACACTGTGAGTAGGAGCCGAAGCCGGCGGCTATCGCCGTGGCCATCAGATCCCGTTCGCCGCAGTCGACGGCGCGGATGAAGCGGAGGAGCCGCAAGCGCGTCCGGTAGCGGACGAGCGTCATCCCGAGGTCGCGGTGGAAGTGACGGCTGAGCTCGGTCGAATTGGCACGAAGATCGTTCGCCAGCGCCTCGAGCCCGAGCTCCGGCGCGATATCGAGCAGCTTGAGGACGCGTCGAGTCAGCACGTGATTCGAACGCCGAGAGCGCTCGACGGAGCGCCGGCCGAGCCAGTGGATCCGCTCCCAGAGCTCCGCGCCCTGCTGCGCCGCTCCGCTCCGATCGACGATGTCTCCGGCGCGATCGCAGATGGCCGCGAGCTCGTGGGGTGGAAGCTCGACGTGAAGCGGCAGGACCGGCTCCGAGCGTCCTCCGAGCACCTCCGTGGAGTAGCGAGGATCGAGGCCGATCGCGTAGAGGTAGAGATCGGGGGAACCCTCGATGAGGACGTGATCTTGTCCCGTGGGAAAGGCGAGCAGCTCGCCTTGGGAGACCTGAACGAAGCGTTCACCGACCCCGAACGTCGCCGAACCTCGAACCACGAGGTTCAGCTCCGGCTCGATGTGGAAGTGACGGGGGCGCCGTCCTCCGATCGATTGCGAGTACTTCCAGACGAAGGCGCGCTCGCCCGGTTTCGGAAGGAAGCTCTGGTGGAGCGCTTGGGGCTCGGCGCTGACCATGGTGCAGAGTATCACGCCGTCCCGCCGGCCAACAGCGCGAGCTCGAGTTTCTAGGGCGACATGCGCCGACATGTTCCCCAAGAAACGCGAAGCTGGTGCCTACCCTCGACGCTACATTGCGTTTCCTTCTAGCGGAATCTCGCATGACCCGAATTGGGCTTTCATCTCTGGGCTTTCTCACTTTGTTCGCGCTCTCCCCGGCCGCCCACGCGGTGCGCAGCGCGGAGCTCTACAGCTCCGCGTCGTACGGGTACGGGCGCATGGAAGCGCGGCTCCGGTTCGCCGCGGGCGACGGGGTGGTGGGCTCCTTCTTCTCCTGGAAAGAGGGCTCGGAGGTCTCCGGCACCTTCTGGAACGAGCTCGATTTCGAGAAGCTCAACGCCAACTGCCTGCTCGCGACGAACCCCCTCTACGGGAACCCTGCCGGCAACCACAGCGTGAAGCACAACGACCTCACGGCGGATCTCTGCGGCGAGTACCACACGTACATCTACGAGTGGACGCCCGAGGCGATCGTTTGGTACGTCGACGGCGTCGAGATCCGCCGCGAGACCGGCGAGACCGCGGCCGCTTTCGCTCAGTACGAGAGCGCCGGCATGCAAGTCCACTTCAACCTGTGGCCCGGCGACGCGACCTTCGGCGGCAACTTCGACCCGGCCATCCTCCCGGTCCACCAGTACATCGATTGGGTACAGTTCTCGTCCTACGAAAACGGCACCTTCACCCTCCAGTGGCGTGAGGATTTCGACGGCGGGACGGTCCCCGCGGGTTGGCTCACGGGTAGTTGGGCGTCGCCGAAGAACCTGTCGACGCACGACCCCGGGAACGTCAACTTCATCGACGGCTACGCGGTGCTCTCGCTCACCGCTGACAACGCGGTCGGCCCAGCAGGAGCCATGCCGGGGGAAACCGGCGGCAGCGGTGGTGCCGGAGCAGGCGGTAGCACGTCCGCCGGTGGAGCTGGGGCTGGAGGCAGCGCCGGATCTTCGAGCGGCGCAGGCAGCGGCGGTAGTCCCGACTCCGCGGGCGGCACGGGCAGCGGTGGTAGTCCTCCGGCCTCGGGCGGCTCGACGGGTGTCGGTGGTTCATCGCCGGCAGCCGGCGCACCGAGCGGCGGTGGAGCGAATCCGAACCCGCAGGGTGAGGCCACCACGTCCTCGAACAGCGGGAGCTGCAGCGTCGGGGTCGCGAGTGGAGGTCACCGCGGCGCCTGGCTCTCGTTGCTGGGCATCGCGGCGAGCCTTTTGCTTCGCAAGCGAAAGCGCTCGAGCTAGACCTCTTTAGCGCGAGTCGCGGCGACGCGTTCTGTAGTGACGAAATCAAGACCCCTGCGGTGATTTGGCTCCCCTCGTTCGCCGTCGGACGAGCTGTTATCCCGAGGAGCATGTTCTTGCTTGCTCGTGCGGCGGGGCCGCGCGCTGCTCGGTGGTCGTTCTTGCTGCTCTCTGCATTCGCGGGCGGCGCTTGCGACGGCAGTGAGCCGCAGGGTAAGCCCAGCTCGGTCGGAGGCAGCGGAGGCAGTCCTCCGACGAGCGGAGGCGCGGCCGGTTCCGGGGCGAGCGGGACCGCAGGCGGTTCGGCGGGTTCCTCGGGTGGGGCGCCAGGCGGAAGTGCAGGAGCTTCAGGCAGCGCCGGCACGGGAGGCGGCGACGCGGGACCCGCGTTCTACGTGTCGCCGACCGGCAACGACGAAGGGCCCGGAACCCTCGAGGCCCCCTTCGCTACGATCGCACGCGCTCGCGATGCGGTGCGCGCGATCAACGCCGACATGAAGGAGGACATTCGCGTCTACCTTCGCGGCGGCCGGTACGAGGTGGCAAGCACGATCGAGTTCGGTCCCGAAGACTCGGGAACGAACGGGTACCGGGTGCGCTACGAGGCGTACGACGGCGAGGTGCCCGTGCTGAGCGGCGCGACCCGCGTCACGGGCTTTACCCAACACGACGGCGACATCTACAAGGCGCCGCTCGACCGCCCCGAAAAGCTCCGCAACCTCTACGTCAACGACAAGCGCGCCACGATGTCGAGCAAGACGGTGACGGCTCAAGGGGGTGAAGGCACCTACTTCGTGACGGCGGGACAGGCGCCCTGGGCCTGGGCGAGCGGCAGCAAGAGCGACGGGGTCAAGTACCTCTTGGGAGACGTGCCCGACATCACGACCAACGCGGAAGACCTCGAGATCGTGAACGGCACCACGTGGAACGAGAACATCGTCTGCGTGCGAGACGTGGTGACCACGGGCGACAACCGCCGCGCGCTCCTGCTTCAGCAGCCGTACGGCGCTATCGCGCAGCTTCCCGGCTGGAACGCGGGATTTAGCACGGTGGGGACGCACACTATCTACAACGCCCTCGAGTTCCTGACGGAGCCGGGCCGCTTCTACTTCGACAAGGCGGCCAAGACCCTCTACTACTACCGCCGCCCCGGAGAGGACATGGCGACGGCCGAGGTGGAGGCGCCGGAGCTCGAGACGCTCGTCACCGTCTCGGGCGACTCCAACGAGGTTCGCGCGAAGAACATCACGTTCGAGCGACTCACGTTCCAGAGCACGGACTATGGCCTACGTCGGGTCGGCGATTCGTGCGGGAAGGCGACCGTGCAGGGGGCGACCACGTACGTCGCCTTCGGCGACGGGAACTGGCACAACAGCGAGTACGAGATCATCGACACCTTGCCGGCGATGATCGACATCAGAAACGCAGAGTCCATCGCGTTCGTCCGCAACGTGCTCAAGCACAGCGGGAGCGAAGGGATCGCGATGACCAACGACGTCGTCGACTCCGAAATCGTCGGCAACTACATCCACGACATGGCCGGGAGCGGGGTCACCGTGGGTCACCCGCAGCACGTCTACTTGGACGACGGAGGCGAGCACGAGAAGCACCCGCCAGACGTCGAGGGCATCTGCACGAACAATCGCATCGTGAACAACGTCTTCCACGACGTGAGCTCCGTCCATGGGTTCGGCGGCCACGCGGGGGTCACCGCGTTCTTCGTGGAAGGCCTGACCATCGAGCACAATCACGTCGAGACGACGGCCTACAACGGGATCAACTTGGGCTGGGGCTGGCGCAACTTCCAGGACTCGACGACGTCCAAGGACAACTCGGTCAGCAAAAATAGGCTGCTCGACACGCTGCACCGGCTCCACGACAGCGGCGCCATCTACACGATCGGGCAAAATCCCGGGACGACCATCAACGAAAACTACGTGAGGGGCATCCCCGCTGCGACGTCCGGCCCGACCTACGGCCTACACAACGACGAGGGCAGCGCCTACATCACCGAGAACGACAACGTCCTCGATATCAGCTCCGGCGTCACCTACACGATCAACTGCGAGGACTTCGGCGAGAAGCACGATCTGACCATCCTTCGTACCTACGCGACCGTGAACAAGATGGGGGTGAACCCGCCGAACAGCACCATCGACCCGCCCGTCGCCGTCCCCGACAACGTGTGGCCGCTCGCCCAGTACGAGACGTGCGTCGCGTCCGGGATCGAGGACGAGTACCGAGACATCTTGCCGGAGGGCTTGATCGCTGCGGCGGACTTCGTGTTCCCGGCCTCCGCGGCCGTCGATCCCGGAGAGAGCATCGTGATTCGCAGCACGGGAGACGCGACGAACGAAGTCTGGTTGGCGCCCGCAGGCACGACCGCGTTCGTCGCCGGAATGGAGATGACTTTCGCCGACGGTGACTCAACCTCCATCCTCGCCCCCGAGACACCAGGGAGCTACCGGGTACACGTGGTCAACGCCGGGGGGACGAAGCTCGGAGAATCCTCCTTCCAGCTCAGAGTGCAATGATTCGGCGCAAGAAAGCGACCACGAGCTAGAGTTCTTGTACGAAGCGGGTCGGCGAAGCCATGTTCGGGTTCCCGGAAGATCGTATTCGACACCTTCTGCAGCGCTGGGGGTGGGCACAAGGCGGCGTGGAGCTCGTGCGCGAAGTCATGGAGCTCTCGGAGAGCGCCGCCGGGGACCTCTTGGCCGCCCTGATTCGTGAGGGGTACGTGCAGAAGTGCGCGGAGTGCCACGCCTCCCCGGGCTGGGAGTACGAGCTCACGCTCAAAGGAACCAAGCTAGGACAGGCGAGCACCGACAAGCCCCTTCCTCGACAGCTCGTTCGACTTCGCCTTCACGAGCTCATCGAGCGCATGAAGCGAGTCAACCTCGAGGAGCGCTTCTTGGTAGGGATCCAGGAAGCCGCCGTGTTCGGCGAGTACCTGACGAGCGCGAAGCGGCTACGCAGCCTGGACGTCCGTTACACGACCTACCGGAAGATCCAGGAAAGAGCGGCGTTTGCTCGGATGGTCGAGCGAGCGGCGCGCGACAGCGGTCGCCGATTCTCGAGCGAGATTGATCGGCGCCTGTGGCCGGAAGACGAGGTCAGGAGCTACCTGCAAGACCACTCCCCGGTGTACAGGTTCTCGACCGACACTCAGCGCGTTCGTGACGATCGAACTCCACGACTCGTCATTTTTTGCGATCGCGCGCCGGCGGACGATTGGCGCGCGCTCTGACGCCGCGCTCGGCGCGGCGAACGCTCTCGAGCGCTACTTCGGCGGAGGCTGCGGCACGACGTCGTCCGGAATGAGGCACGCCGAGAGGTCGAAGAGCATGAACACCAGGACGCGCTCCTGGGGCGAGAGGCCCTGAGAGGCGCAGCCCGTCGGGAACGGGTCCATGGGGCTCGAGGTGTCACCGCTCGAGACGTGGATGTCGCTGTAGACGACGCGGCCGCACTGCTGATCGGCCGGCACTCCGATCGGCGCGTTGGCGGTGACGTACTTCACCGAAGTCTCACCCGTGAACTGATCCATCGGGTCGTAGATCCAGCGCGTCGCGTACTCCGGGTTCTCCGACGCGGCCGTGTTCTGAGCGTCCAAGAGCTCTACCTGACCCAGCGTCGTCGAGCCCTGCACGTTGAGCAGCCATTGCGCGAGCGCTTGCCCCTTGGGGAACGACGTATCGATGGTGGCGGTGATGTTCTGGTCGTCGTCGGTGTTGTTGAACGCGACGACGTCGGGCAGCGGCGCGGGTCCGTCCTCGAGCCACGACTTGTGCCAGTGCGAGAGGAAGGCTCGGCCGCCGCCGTTGAGGTACTCCAAGAGCGCCTGACGGGCGGCGGGAGGCTTGTCGTTCGCGAACTGTCCGCCCTCGCAAGACAGGAGCACCACGTCGTAGCTCTGCAGGCTCTCGAGGCTGTCCCAGAGCGCTTCTGACGAAGCGGGGAAGTCCTCGCCGCCGTCGTAGCTGCCCGCGCCCTGACGCCCCGCGAACAGACTCACCCGTCCTCCACCGTCCGGGTTGGTGAACTCGGTGTCGGAAATGCCGATCTTGCGCAGCAGGCACTCGAGCGCGTCCTGCGCCCCGGTCGAGACCGCGATGCGAGGCATGTCGCCCTCGCTCTGGTTGGCCGGCAACCTGGTGAGGCTTGCGTCCGCGATGGGATTTTCCGTGCACGCGGCGACGGCGGGCAGCGTGATCTGGCGTCGCCATTTGCCCACCTGGATCACGAGCGGGATCTCCGCACCGACCGGAACGTCTTCGAGGACGAACTTACCGGCTTCGTCCGTGATGGCCGTCACGACGGGATCGCCGGAGACGGTGACGTCGCACGTGTTGCAGTTCGCTCCCTCGACGAGAGGCTCGAGCGCGCCGTTCGGCACGTAGACCATCACGTTGTAGAGCGGGAGCGTCCCGGAGGGATCGTAGACGACGCCCGTCACCGTGGTCAGGGCTCCGTTCTCGCAAGCGGGCACCTCACAGGCGCCGCTCGAGCACGTGGTCTGCTTGCACTCGAGCCCGACGCAGGGGCCGGTACCGCTGTCGGGGACGATGATGCTCCCGCCCGACCCTGTCGCCGAGCTGCCGGATGACGAACCGCCCGTGGACGAGCCAGCCGATGACGCGCCGGCGCCGCTGGATGAGCCCGCTCCCGAGGCGCTGCCGGCCGCCGGCTTCTCGGACGAACACGCGCCGCCGACGAGCATCAACGTGCAGGCAGCCAGCGCGGGCCCCACGATCCTCCACGTGCGGCCCGAGGACACCGGCGTGCGGAAAGGGCCCTTCATTTTCCGAATCGTTGCCGCAAGTCGACGACTGAAGGAAGGGGAGACTCCTCTCCTCTCTCTCCTAGAGATTTACAGCCGTTCTGCTCTGGCGCCCGCCGGAGCTCTTCGGGCTACGCCAGAATACCGGGAAGCTCCGCCGTGACGTGCCCGCCGTCGATGCCGAGGTCGGGCACGTTCGAGCCCATGATCCGCGCGACGGTGAGGAGCGCCCGACTCAGGTTCTCACTCGGGAAGTGATGATGCTCGTCGCCGCGTAGCTTGCCGCCCGCTTTGCCGACCAGCAGCACGGGCCACTCGGCTTTCGTGTGGATCTTGCCCCAGGCCGTGTCCGAAGTGACGTACACGAGCGTGCTCTCGAGGAGGGTCGAGGCTCCGTAGGGCGTCTCCGAGAGCTTCGTCAGAAACTCGTTCAGGCACTTCATGGTGTAGAGCACCCCGGTCTCCACGCGCGGCTGATTGGAGTCGTCTCCGGGATCGCCGTGACAGATGATGTCGTGGAAATCGTCGTTCATCTCCGACGAGAGGTGGCGGTAGTAAACGTGCGCCGCGGGCAGCGAGAACATGTACGTGAGGACACGCGTCTGCTCGCAGGCGAGCGCCAGCGCCGAGAGCTCGCTCATCGCGGTGTTCACGGACGGCGGCGCTTCACTCCGCTCGTCCTTCCCGGTGACGGGAGCCGTAAGGTCATTGCAGGCTGCCGAGTTTCCTCCCGGCATGGCGTCGAGCCGCTTCTCGATCGCGCGGATGGCCTCGAGGTGCTGCTCCACGCGCTTCTGGTCGTTCGAACCCAAGCGCTTCTGGAGAGCCGCGCCGTCCTGCAACACCGAGTCGAGGACGCTTTTCCGCACCGTCGCGAGCTTCTTGGCCTTCTCTTCCGCCCCGTCGTCGGGCAACGGAGCCCCGGAGAGGAACAAGCGCTCGAACACTTCCTTGGGATCGTACTCGGCGTCGTTACGCGCGTTCGCGCCTCCGTGGGAAACGGTGTGCAGCGAGTCTTGATTGCCTCCGGGCGTGGCCGGCGTGATCCCGACCTCGAGCGAACGATACGGAGCGCCGGCCGCGATGACGTCGGCCACGATCTGATCGATCGAGGGCGCGCGGACCGCGTTGCCCGAGAGCGGGGCTCCGGTGGTGGCTCCTGCCGAGCCGGTCGGATGCTCGAGGCCCGACACCACGAGCTTGTTTTCGAGACCGCTCAACACGGTGAGGTACGACTTGAAATTCGCGAGCGGCTGGAGCTGTGGACTCAGCTGCCAAGCCGAGCCCGCGCCCGTGCTCGCGGGTTTCCAGCGCCCCGGCAGGGTGCCGTTGCCGAAGAACCAGGTCACGTAGAGCGGCTTCACCTCCTCGCCCGTTTGAGCGAGCGCCGTGCCGTTCTGGTTCAGCATGATGTCGAGCAACGGCAGGGGCACCGTGACGGCGGCGCCCGTGCCGAGGAGTCCACGCAAGACCGTACGTCGGTTCAGAGTCAGGGGCATGAGGTACCTCTAGGGCGCGAGATCCGGCTGCGCGGCGACGGAAGAGAAGGCTTCGTGGGTCACGACCTGGAGCACGAGCTCGCGGAGCTCGAACCCCGACTGCTCGAACGAGTCGGCGAGCGTGTTCAGGACGGTGCCGTCGACGTCGCGCTCGACGTAGCCGAGCGCGTACGAGTAGTACTTGCGCACGAGGCACTGAGCGACCTCCCTGCTCGCTCCGATCGCCTCTCCGAGCTCACGCGCGTTCGCGACCGGCTGCCCTTCGAACTCTCCGCTGGGGTCGATCGGCAGACCGTGATCGGTCGTGCGATAGCGGCCGATCGCGTCGAAGGTCTCGAGCGGCAAGCCGAGCGGATCCATCGCGTTGTGGCACCCCGCGCAGGCGGAAGAGGTGCGGTGGCGCTCGAGCCGCTGGCGCTTGGTGAGAGGCATGTCGGCCGTAGGCTCGTCGAGCACGGTGTCGACGTTGCCCGGCGGCGGGCTCACGGGGCTGCACATCAACGCGCCGCGCATGAACTTGCCGCGCAAGGTGGGCGACCCCTCGTGCTGGTTCGCGAACTGCGAGAGAAACCCGGCCTTGCTGAGGATGCCGGCGCGCGGCCCCTCCGCGGGCAAGGACCGGACTTCGAACGTGGTCGGGGTGAGCCCGGCCGGGTCGAGCCCGTAGAGCTCGGCGAGCTCGCTGTTGACCACGACCTTGGTGGTCGAGAACAAGCCGAGCGCGCTCGTTCGATCGTCGAACGCGACGCTCTCCCAGGTCTCTCGCATGTCGCGCGCCATGGCCGCTTGAAGCGTGGGGCCGTACTCGGGGAAAAGCTCTCCGTCTTTCGCCTGGGTGCGCAGGCGATCGAGGCGCATGTACTCTTCCGCGAAGGCGCCGATCGCCTCGCGACCAGCCGGCGTATCGAGCAGGCGAGTCGCGGCGCTCCGGATCGCGTCGGCGGTGACGAAGCCCCCTTTCGCCGCCTCGTCCAGCAAGGCCTGGTCGGGCAAGCTGTTCCACAAGAGGAACGCGAGCCGAGACGCGATCTCGTACGAGGTGAAGCGCAACGAGCCGTCGCCGCGCGGCGCGCCGAGCTCCGGGCGATACAAGAAGTTCGGAGAAGTAAAGAGCGCCACGGTTGCCCAGCGAGCCCCCTCGTCGGGGCTCTCGAGCTCCGTCGACGCGAGCGCGGACACCGCGGCGAGTCGGTCGATCTCGGCGGCCTCGAGCGGACGACGCCAGGCGCGGAGGCCGAGCGCCTGGAGAAATCCGCGGACGCAAGGGTCGCTCTGCTCACCGGTCGGCGTGCACCCGACGAACTGTGCCCATCTCGCCGGATCGGCGAACACGCTGTCCACGGCTTGCTCGATGGCCGCGTGATACTGCTCCACCCCGCGCTGCGAGGAGACCACCGTCGCCGCGCCCACCGCCGCGAACTCACCGTTCCAGCTGTCGGCGTCGAGCGCCTGCACGTCGACTTCGACGCCGAACACGTCGCGGACGGCGTTGCGAAACTGCGCCCGAGTCAGGCGGCGCAACATGCCCGGCGAAGGGGTGTACGGCGGTGGGTTGGTGACGAGCGGGCCCATGCCGCTCGTCCCGCCGCCGCTCGAGGCTCCGGATCCGTTGCCGGAGCCCGGGCCCGCGCCCGTACTTTCGATGTCGTCGCCCTGGATCGTCGCCGTGCACGCCGCCGTGAGCGCCAGCGTCAGCGCGAGAAACGCGGCCGATTTGAAAGCGTGAAGGCGTGAGCGCGGAGACGGTAGCTCCATTCTCGTTCTCCCAAGTGGCCGAACACGAGCTTGCGCCGGCAACCTGCGCCGACACTGTCCTCGTCTTACAGCCCGTACCTTAGGAGAAAGGTCTTTACGCTTCTTGGAACATCCCCGCGTTTTTCGGGGTGAGCAGGCGAACGCTCAGTCGAGGGACTTGAAGAACTCCCAGGCGCGCGCGCCCGCGCCGTTCGGGACGGAGTGCCCGCCGCCGTGGGTGCAGTACACCAGGGGCTTTCCTTCCATGCAGCCCTGGTATTCCACGCACCCGTTGAAAGACGAGGGCATGGTGGTGGTGGTGCACCCCGCGCGCTGGCGCCAGAAGTCTCGGGTGGTCTGGCCGAGCGCCGGAGTCACCGTCCCGTCGGTGTCCCCTTGGGTCTGGATCACGGCGTGCGCTGCGCTCGCGTTGCTGCAGGTGGGATTGGAGCCGTGCGGCCCCCACCCCGCGACCGGCGCGAGCCCCCGGAAGACCGACGCGCGTTCACACCCGAGGGTGTTCGTCATGAACCCGCCCTGACTGAACCCGACCGCGAAGATGCGCTTCGTGTCCACGCAGTAATTTTCGGACGCGTCCTCGATCAGCGCGTCGAAGAACTCGAGATCCTTCGCGATCGTCGTGGGGTTGGCGTTCGGCGGCGGGCCGCCCCAGTTGGAGCTGATTCCGCCCCACTTCTCTTCGGTGCCCGGGGGATCACCCTGGCCTTGCGGGAAGATGAGGAGGGCCTGGTTGTTCGTCGCCTGGATCAGCTGGAACCCGCTGTTCGCGTGCGCCGCCCAGACGTTGTTCATGTCGAGCCCGTGGATGCCGAAGATCAGGGGGAGCGGCTTCGACGGGTCGTAGTCGGTGGGAACGTAGATGAGGTAGTAGCGATTCAAGCCCGCTACCATCATCGTCTGCTGCACTTTGGGGTCGGGGCGGGTCACGTTCTTGCCGCAACCGGGCGTCCCAGTAGCTCCACCGCCCGTGCCGCCGCTACCGGCCGCCCCCGCTGTCCCGCCAGAGCCACCATCAGAGGTAGTACCACCAGAAGCGCCGCCCGCGCCGCCACCGGTGCCTGCCGTACCGCCCGCTCCGGCGGCCGCACCGCCACTCCCGCCGCCACCGAGCGAGGAACCGGCGGTGCCCGAGCCAGCGCTCCCGCCCGCGCTCCCGCCCACGCTCCCGCCAGCGCCGCCAGAGCTGGACGCACCCGAGACGCCAGCCGCCCCTGCTGCACCCGAAGTGCCGCCGGCGCCCGGATCCACCGTGGAGTCGGAAGAACACGCCGTCGCTGCGAGCACCGCGGCGCCCGCTACCAGAAGACTTGGAAGGATGATCGGTTGGTTCATGGTGACTCGGTCAAGGTCTGAAAGAAGGTCCAAAATGCCGGTGCCGCGAAGTCGTCTTGTCGCGCGTGCCCCTTGCCGCTCGTCGCGCACCAGATCACCGGATACCCGGGGTCACAACCCTGGTAGCTGACGCAAGGTGAGGGCTCTACCGCCGTCGGCTGGAGCGAGTCGTCGCAGCCGTTGAGCTCGAGCAGGCGATCTCGCGCAGGCTCGCTCCACTCGATGAGGTTCGTTTCGTCGTTCAGATCGTGAACGAACATGTGCGCGATCGGCTCGTCACCGCAGTTCTTGACCCCGGGGTCGCCGCCCGTGACGGTCGCGAGGCCTCGGAACACGTCGGATCGAATGCAGCCGAGCTGGTTCGCGAGCCAGGATCCGCTGCTGTAACCCACGGCGAAGAACGCGCTCGTATCGGCACAGAAGCGCGATTTCACGTCTTCGATCATGGCGTCCACGTAAAG
>JAEZYO010000701.1 GCA_023419055.1 Pseudomonadota bacterium
ACCAAATACGAAACCAAGACCTACGTGGGTGGCGCCAAGATCCTCGATCTCGAGCGAGCGACGGAAGAGGCAGAAGAGGAGTCGGCTTCGTGAGCGCGGAATCGGAAGACTACTCGGAGACGGGGCGCGGCTCGGATCGCTGGGAAGCGACCGCGCCCTCTGGGCCGCGGCGCGCGTCGGACAAGCCCGTCGCCGACCCCTGGCGCGACCTGCTCCTCACGCTCTCGATCCAGCTGCCGCTCGAGGGCAGCCCCGAAGAGCTGACCTCGATCTTCATGGATCACCTCGCGGTCATGCTGCCGCACCTCGCGGTCGGAGCCTGCATCGTGAGTGAGCCCGGCGTCGCCCCGCACGTCGAGCGGCGCGTTCCACCGGGTCAGGCGAGCGGCAACGAGCCCGACCCCACGCGCCTCTTCCCGCGCCTGGGCGAGGAGCGAGCCATCTGTATCGAAGAGGGCGCGGGCGGCGGCTCGACCCTCCACGTCTCGGCGGATGCCGGCGCCTTGCTCCGCCCGCTCGATCTGCAGATCGCCGAGCGCGCCGCGCTGGTGCTCGGTGCCGCGCTGCGCCGCGCGCGAGCCTATCAGCGCACGCAGCGCTCTTCGCGCGAGCTCGAGCGCTTGCAGGCGCACATCATCCAGGCGGAGAAGCTCGCCTCCCTGGGTCAGATCGTGGCCGGCGTGGTGCACGAGCTCAACAACCCCCTCACCTCGATCATCGCCTACGCGGAGTACTTGAACAGGAAGACGCGCGACCGCTTGCCGGATCCGAGCGCCGAGGACGACCTCGAGCGCCTGCGGCGGATCGGCGAGGCGGCGCACCGGATCCTCAAGTTTTCGCGCGACCTCGTCGCCTACGCTCGTCCCTCGGCGGAGATCCCGGGGCCGATCCAGATCGGCGACGTCATCGACAAGGCGGCCGTGTTCTGCGAGCACGAGTTCGCGGTATGGTCCATCCGGCTCGAACGACAGCTCGAGGACGAGCTCCCCGCGGTGCGCGGCGTCACCGGTCAACTGACGCAAGTGTTCGTGAACCTGTTCACGAACGCGGCGCACGCGATGTGCGCCGAGGGCGGCGTGCTCACGGTGCGCGCGGAGGTGGCCCGCGAGAGCAACGCCATCGTCGTCGCGGTGGAAGATCAGGGTAGCGGCATCGAGCCGAGCAGCCTGCCGCACATCTTCGAGCCCTTCTTCACCACCAAGACCGACGGGCGCGGCACGGGGCTCGGCCTCTCGATCGTGCGCGACATCATCGACGGGCACGGCGGGACCGTGCGCGTGCAGAGCGAGGCCGGGCGCGGCACGGTGTTCACGCTGACCTTGCCGCTCGCCGCGACGGTCAGCACCTTGCCACCGCGTTGAAGCTCACGTGACCACGCGGATCACGAGCACCAAGATCCCATTCTTGTAGCTCTGCCCCGCGACGATGAACGACTGCCCGATCTTCGCCTTGACCTCGAGCAACGGCAGGAAATCACCGCCCTCGGGCTGGTTGATGCTGGCAGAGATGCGGACGCTGTCGTTGGGCAGCACCTCGAGCAGCTTGGTCTCGAGGATGCGGCCGTTCGGCAGCTTGAGCTGCTTCGGCGCGCTCTTCACGAGGGGAAGCCGCGCTTTGTCGAGCAGCGCGTAGCTGTCGTAGGACGAGAACGGGGGCGCCTTGAGCTCGGGCATGTCCCCGATGCGAGGGTCGATGCCCTTCTTGTCGTTGGTGGCGTGGAGCACCAAGATCTCTGCGGCGTACGCGGGCGCCTCGGGCTTCTTCGGCGCCGCGTCGAGCTCCAGAGCCGGGGTGGCCGACACCGACTCCGGGGCTTGACCCAAGAGAAGCAGCGGCAGGAGCAGTCTGCCGAATCGAGCCCGTTTCATAGCGGCTCTATCCTACGCCGGTTCTCGGGCAGGTCATTCATCCAGATCACGGTCGTCGTGCCAGCGCTCGAGCCGACCACGAAAATCGAGCCTGAACGCGCCCCGAAGTCGACGCTCTCCACTCTCGCCCCGAGTGCCTCGTCCGAACGTTCCACCACCGCCCCCGAAAGCGGAACGCTCGCCTGGGCTTCGGGCACGTTCGACTCCGGCTCCGTCGCCCGGCGGCTCGCCGTCAGCGCCAAGACCGCCGCGGCCGCGAGTGAAACGGCTACCGCCGCGGGGAGCCAACGCTGGCGGGCCTGGCAAGGAGCCGCGATCTCGCGCATCACCGCGTCGCTCACGTCGAAACGCTCGCGCTGGCGCTCGGCCCAGGCTCGCACCGAAGCGCGCAACGCAGAGAGCTCTTCGAGCCGCCGCCGCGCGGAACGATCGGCCGCGAGACGCGCGGCCACACGCGCGCGCTCGCGCGGCGAAAGCTCGCCGTCGTGATAGGCCATGAGCTCGCGATCGAGCGGGGTCATGCGTCCTCGTCGCAGGCGACTTCGGGGGCCCTGCCGAGCTCCTCCGTGTAGCAGTCCCGTAGCGCGCGCTGGAGCTTCCGCCTCGCGTGGTAGAGGCGGCTCATGATCGTCCCTTTCGAGATCCCCATCGCTTCCGCCATCTCCTCGTAGCTCATGCCCTCGACCTCGCGCATGAGAATGACGCCGCGGTGATACGGCGGGAGCGCGTCGAGCGCACGGCCGATGCGCTCGGCGAGCCGGCGTCGCCCGAGCTCGTCCGCCGGATCGAGGCCCACGTCGCCGGAGAGCGGCTCCCAGAGGTCGCCGTCGCGTTGCTCCTCGAGCTCCGTCTCGCGACGCGACGCACGGCGCAGGAGGTCGATGGCGAGGTTCCTGACGATCCGGTAGAGCCAAGTGAAAAAGGTAGAAGAGCCGTTGAAGCCTTCGAGCCCGCGAAAGACGCGCACGAAGGCCTCCTGCACGATCTCGCGCGCGTCCTGCTCGTCGCGCACCAGGCCGAGCGCGATCGCGAACGCACGGCGCTGATGGCGCTCGACGAGTTCTCGGAAGGCGCGGGCGTCGCCTCCCTGGGCTCTCTGGATGAGTCGTGCATCGTGAACCGAGTCGGCCTCGCGAGCTTCACGCTCCCGGTTGGACGCTGCCGCGCCCCCGCTATTCACGGGTATGACAATCGCGTCGCGTTTCGGTGGGCGTGTAACCGCTCGACCGGACGGCTCTGCGGCGTCCACTCCGGGCGTAGCGATCGCAAACGTGCGGATCACGTCTGCGTGGTACGCGCGGGCCGGATCTAAATTCCCGAACTACGGAATGCCGGGAAAATTCGGGGGTAGCCGACGCTCTTCCGGGCCTGGGTGCTGAGGCAGGGCGTCCAGGGTCAGCTTCAGGTCGAAATTCCGCGTCCCGCGCGTGACGCGCACCGTCACGGTACGACCCACGCCCGCCAGGCTCGCGACCCAGCGCAGCCGATCGGGCGTCAGGATGGGCTGCCCCTCGAAGGCGTGGATGACATCGTCAGGCCGGAGACCGGCCCGATCCGCGGGGCCGCCCGGCACGACGAAGCGCACGATGGCCCCGGTCTCCTCCGTCGTCGCGAGGCGCGCGAGATCTTCCGGCATCAGCGCCGAGACGTGCACGCCGATCGCGCTGCGGTTGATCTTCCCGTCCTTGAGCAGGGTCGGGATGATCTCCTTGATCATGTTGATCGGGATCGCGAAGCCGATGTTGTTCGCCTGCGCTCGGATGGCGGTGTTGATCCCGACGACGTGTCCGCCCATGTCGACGAGCGGACCGCCGGAATTTCCGGGGTTGATGCTCGCGTCGGTCTGGAGAAAGTCGTAGTAGCCGAACTCGTCCAGGCCCTTCACGTCCTGGTTCGTCCGGCCCTTGGCGGAGATGATTCCGGCAGACACGGTGTGCGACAACCCGAAGGGGTTACCAATCGCGATCACCCAGTCGCCCACGCGCAGCTGGTCCGAGTCGCCCATCGGCACGTGCGCGAGGCCGGTGGCGTTGACGCGCAGCACGGCGACGTCGGTCGGGGGATCGCGCCCGACGACGGTGGCGTCCATCTCCTTCTTCCGCCCGAAGATCACGCGGATCTCGCTCGCCCCCTCGATCACGTGGTTGTTCGTGAGGATGAGGCCGTTCGGATCGAACACGAACGCGCTGCCGAGGCCTTCGCCGATCACCTGCCTGCGGCCGCCGAGGTTGCGACTCTCCTGCAGGGTACGCACGAAGACGACCGCCGGATCGATGCGCGTCGTCAGATCGGCGAAGGTCGCCGGGGCTGCCGCCGCGGGTACGGGAGGCTGCCCGGGCGCCGGGGTCGGCGCGGGCGGCGAAAGCGAGAGCGCCGGCACCGGGATCGCTCCGGACGGCAGCGCCGAGCTCGAACTCGAAGACGCGCCACCTCCGCCGCCGAGCTTGTACTTGCAGCCGGAGACGCCGAGCAGGAGGGCGAACCCGATAGCGAGGCGCCTCACTTGACCTTGGCTACCTCGACGTAGCGGAGGCGCAGATCGTAGAGAGCCTGGTCGAGCAAGCTCTCTTCCGGCCCGGTCAAGTTGCCGCGAGTCTTCTCCTGCAAGAGGCCCAGGAGATCGATGGTCTGACGAGCCATCGGAAGGTTCACGTTCTGCTTGCCGTCGCTCGGATCCGGCGCGTCTCCCAGGTGGAGGAGCGTCGAGTGGCTGAGCGAGAGCACCAACGTCGCGAAGTCGACGGCCGGAAGCTCGGGCCCGCCC
>JAEZYO010000716.1 GCA_023419055.1 Pseudomonadota bacterium
GTGATCCTCATCGGCCTGCTTTCGAGCGGCGCCGGCAGCTCCGAACCCGCCACCGCCGATCGCTCCGAAAGCGTCGCGGCGACGACGGCGAGCTCGATCGCTCCGGCAGCGCCAAAGGGCCCCACCGCGGCCGAGCTCGATCGGGCCAAGGCGAGCGGCGCCGCTGCGCTCGAAGCGCTCGCGCAGAAATTCCCGGAGAGCGCCACGGTCCAGCTCGAGCTCGCCGAGGCTTCCGTCGCCGGGCAGCAGTACGTCAAGGCGACGGGCGCCGTCGGACGTGCCCTCGCGCTCGACGGGGAGCTCAAGAACGACCCTCGCACCGCGCGGGTGCTGTTCCAAGCGGCTCAAGTCAAGGACAGCCAGGACGCCACATTCGCGTTGCTCGAAGGGCCGATGGCTGCTCGAGGTGCCGACATTCTCTACGACCTGGTCGTGCAAAAGGGCGTGAAGCCCGGCACGCAGACTCGCGCCGAGCGCTACGTGCGCAGCAGTGATTTCGGCGTGCACGCATCCCCCGAGCTCAAGGTAGCGGTCGCGATGCGAAAGTCGAAAAACTGCGCCGAAGTTCGCGCGAACCTGCCCGAGGTTCAGCGGATCGGCGACGAGCGCAGCTTGCCTTACCTCGAGTTCTTCCAGCGGAAGACCCAGCACTACGCCTGCCTGACCGAAGGTGGTCTGCTCGACGCGACGCTCGCCGCGGTGAAGAAGCGCGCCGGCAAGTAGCGTCAGTCGGGCTCTTCGCTCCTCGGAATGCCGTAGCTCTCGAGCCAGCGATAGATCTGCCGCCGGTCTTTGCCGAAATGCTTGCTCGTGGCGCGAACGCTGCAGCCGGTCGCCCTGTAGATCTCGAGCAACTCCTCGCGGGTCGGCCGCTGGCGCGGCGCTTGGCTCTCGGACGTGCGCGGCGGGCCCGTGTCGCCCGGTGATGGACGCGGGGGCTCCGATGCGCTCGAGACCGGCCCGAGCTCGGGCATGGCCTCCGCGAGCGCTCGCAAGCCGATCGGGCGGTCCGGCTCGAAGCTCGCGAGCCGATGCACGAGACGGTCGAGGCCGCGCAGGTTGTCGAGCCAGTCGTGAAGCAGGACTCGCTCCGCCGCGTCGGGCAAGAAGGTCAGCGCCACGTTGGACGCGCGTTCGCGGTTCCAGGCGGCGAGCAGGAGCTCGGCCCAATGCAAGATGTCCTGGCGGCGCTCGCGCAGCGGCGGCAGCCGGAGCTCCCAGAGCGAGAGCCGAGCGAAGAGATCGCGGCGGAAGAGGTCGCGCTCGACGAGCTCGGGCAGATCCCGATTGGTGGCCGCCACGACACGCACGTCGACCTTGCGCCCCGACACCCGCCCGAGCGGTCGGACTTCGCCCTCTTGCAAGACGCGCAGCAGCTTCGGTTGCAGGTCGAGCGGTAGCTCACCGAGCTCGTCGAGGAAGAGCGTCCCCCCGTCCGCGGCGACGAACAGGCCGGGCTGCGCCGAGCTGGCGCCCGTGAACGCTCCCCGCTCGTGGCCGAAGAGCTGGCTCTCGATGAGGTGCGGCGTGAGCTCTGCGCAATTCAAAGCGACGAATGGTCCGGCCCGGCCGCTCCGCGCGTGAACCTCACGCGCGAGGCGCTCCTTACCGGTGCCGGTCTCCCCGATCACGAGCACCGGAGCGGGATCCGGCGCGGCGCGGCTCAGGAGCTCCCGCAGTCGCGCCATCCGCGCCGAACGACCCGGGAGGACCGGATCCTGGCCGAAGCCCTGATTTCCCGCTTCGTCGACCACCGCGAGCACGTCGCCGAGCCGCACCACCGTCTGTATCGAGAGCGGGGCCGGAAGCTCGTGACGCACACCGTTCACGCGCGAACCGTTGCGGCTCCCGCGATCGTGCAAGCAGAGGATTCCGCCCATCCCCGTTTCCACGCTCGCGTGGCGTCGAGAAATGGTGGAGTGAAAGATGCTGGCGACGTCCGCCTCCGGTGAGCGGCCGAGCGTGAGCCCCGGCTTGAGCGGAACGATCTGCCCCGCGAGCTCACTCGGGTGGACGACCGTGAGCTCACGAGAAACGGTGGACCACTCCGACGTGGGGCCTTGGGGATCCGTCGCCTGGTAACCGGGGCCTTCACTCATGACGCGAACCGAAGTCTACTGTTCGACGCGGAAAGTATACGGCTGGGAAAGGAACGCAGGCTCCGCTCCCTGCGAGAAAGCCTCGAAGCCCGTGTAACGCTCGAACAAGAAGTAATAGGTTCCCGCCGCGGCGATGGTGAAATCGAAGACCCCGGTCTGCCCCTCGACGAGCGCGACCACGGTCGAAGGCACGTTCGCGGCGTTGTAGCGCATGATGCGGATCCGCCCTCCGCCGGGCGCAGCGCTCACGTTCACCGACGCCGGCCCGACCTCGAGCGGCACCGAGTACCAATCCATCGCCACCTGCTCGGCAGCCGACGCGAATGGAATCATGATCTGCGCCGATACATCGGTGTTCAAGCTGATCGGCGCTGCCGTTTCGCGCGTGTTGTTCGGCTCGTGCGCGTCGTCTTCCGCGCGAACCTCGAGCGCCACCTCGGCGCGTTTGCCCCCGGGCTTTTCCGTGGCGCCCCACGGCGTGAATTGGATCAAGGTGGTCGTACCGGGACCGACGGTCAAGAACACGCTCGTGGAGACGCCGGCCTGGAGCGCCTGCCCACCGAGCTCGGCATAGTCCTCTCCTGCGAGGGCTCGCACGAAGGTACGGAGGCCCGCTTGCTGCTTCACGTCGAGCTCGATCACGTGCGCGCGGCCGTCGCTCGGAGCCTCGACCTTGAACCAGTCCTCGTCCCCCGTAGTGAGGAAGATGCTGGCGGTCGGTGGGAGCGGAACGGCGTGCTCGCGATCGTTGTTCTCGACGGTTTCCACGCCGTCAGAGGTCTCTTCGAAGTGTTCGTCGATGGAGCCGCCACCGCCGCCTTCCCCGCCCGGTTCTTGGCTGCCGCCCTGACCGTCTCCTCCGGCGCCGGAGCTCGCTTGGCCCCCCGCACCGCCCGAACTAGGCGAGCTCGTCGCGCCGGCCTCGCCGGCGTTCGAGCCGTTGCCCGAGCCGCCGCTCCCGTCGCCGGCGGCGCCTCCACTTCCGCTGCCGTCGCTGCCGCCGCTACCGCCGCTTTCGCCGGTGACGATATTACCGTTCTCGTCGACCTGGTCCTTCCCGGGCGATCGGCTCGCGCACTCGCGGCTCGTTGCGCAAAGCTGCCCCTCGACGCAATCGCTGTCTCGCTCACACCGATCGCGGCACTCCTCGTCGATGCCGCAGACTTGCTCGCCGGGGCAATCCTTGTCGAACTCGCAGT
The DNA here is from genome assembly GCA_023419055.1 of Pseudomonadota bacterium. Next base: position 3,299 of record JAEZYO010000716.1, read on the forward strand.
CGACCTCGTCGGGGAGCTGACAGACGTTGACCCCTTCGCTCGAGCCGAGCACGCAGCGAAGCTCGTCCGGACAGTCGCGGTCTTCGTTGCAGGCGACGTGGCAGCGCTCGAACGCGCACACCAGCGGGTCGCGACAATCCGAGTTGATGGAACATCCTTGAGCGAGCTCCGCGGCCTTGATCTTCTCATCGGCGGAGTCGCTACACCCCCCAACGAGGTGGAGGGCGCCGCCGCTCCAGAGCGAGAGGCGAAGGATTCGCTGGATCAAGGATCGTCTGGTCATGGTCAGAACCTTCCTCCGCACCGGACGGCGGTCGAGCTCGCCCCGAACCAAAGAGAGCCGAAGAGATCGGCCTCGGGCGCCGTCTCGTAACGCGAGGGGTCGTCGCCGAGCACG
>JAEZYO010000726.1 GCA_023419055.1 Pseudomonadota bacterium
ATGGAGAACTGGGTGGCGGAGAAAGAGGGGCTCGATCTGTTCGCCCGGCACCACGAGACGGGCGAGACGATGCCCGCCGAGGACGTGGAGCGCATCAAGGCGGCGGCGAGGTTCCAGGCCGGGTGGATGTCGCTGCGGAAGCTGAACTTCGCCACTCTGGACTTCGCCTGGCACGGGGGCGACCCGTCGGAGGTGTCCGACGTGGAGGCGTTCGAGACCGCCGCCACCCGCGCCACCACGCTCTTCGACCACGTGCCCGGCACCATGATGTCGCCTTCGTTCTCCCACATCTTCGCCGGCGGCTACTCCGCGGGCTACTACTCCTACAAGTGGGCCGAGGTGCTGGACGCCGACGCGTTCGGGCGCTTCAAGGCCGAGGGCGTGCTGTCCCCAGCCGTAGGCTCGGATTTCCGGCACAAGATCCTGGAGCAGGGGGACAGCCGAGATCCCATGGAGCTCTTCACCGATTTCATGGGTCGCCCGCCGCGCGTCGAGGCCCTGCTCGATCGGCTGGGGCTCTCGCAGAGCGCATGAACACGACCACCTGGCTCGCTGTCGGTCTCGGCGGTATCGCGGGAGCTCTCGCTGCCCTGGCAGGCGTGGAGCGCGCTTCTTCGCCGCCGCCGTTGCCGCCCATCGCGGCGGCGCCGATCGAGAGCGGCCGGGCGCCCGTCGCCACGGCCCCCGCCCCCGCCTCGAGCCCGGTGTCGGGCGGAGGAGCGAGCGCGAGCAGCCCGAGGATGGCCGCGAGTGGCGAGGCGGAGCCGCCCGCCGCAGCGAGCGCGAGCGCGGAAGAGCCCTCCAGGGCGCCCACCGTCGGCTCCAAAGAAGAGCTCGATCGCGCCGTGATCGGCTGCAAGGAGAAGCGCGTCCCGAGTGACTGCCGCACCGCCGCGCTCGGCTACGAAGAGGGCGTCGTGGTCCCGAGCAACCCGGCGGAGGCCAAGATCTTGCGGCGCATCGAGCTCACGTTGCTGGTCAGGCAGTGTGACGACGCTCAGCTTCCGGCCGCCTGCGCGGCGCTCGTGCCTCGCTACGAGCGCGGAGACGGTGTACCTCAGAGTCAGAAGACGGCAGAGGCGCTGCGTGTCCGGGTGAAGGAGCTCTGCGCGCGCCGGGCCGGGCGCGGCGACGCCGGATGTCCGTGAAGACCATGAAGAAGCTCAACGTCGCGATGATCGGGTACCAGTTCATGGGTCGGGCGCACTCGAACGCCTGGCGCCAGGTCTCTCGCTTCTTCGACACCGAGTACGAGCCGGTGATGAAGGTGATCTGCGGCCGCCGAGAGAACGACGTGAAGCAGGCCGCCGACAAGCTCGGCTGGGCGGAGTACTCCACCGCGTGGGAAGAGGTGGTGGCGCGGAAGGACATCGACGTCGTCGACATCTGCACGCCGGGTGATTCGCACGAAGAGATCGCGGTCGCGGCGGCCGAGGCGAAGAAGGTCGTGTTCTGCGAGAAGCCGCTCGCGAACACCCTGGCCGAAGCCGAGACGATGCTCGCCGCGGTGCAGAAGGCGGGCGTGTTGCACATGCTCTGCCACAACTACCGTCGCGCCCCCGCGGTGACCCTCGCCAAGGAGCTCATCGAAAGCGGCAAGCTCGGCCGCATCTTTCACTACCGCGGCACCTACCTGCAGGATTGGATCGTCGATCCCGAGTTCCCGCGCGTCTGGCGCCTCGAGAAATCGAAAGCGGGCTCCGGCGCCCTCGGCGACATCGGCTCGCATTCGCTCGACCTCGCGCGTTACCTCGTGGGTGAGATCTCCGAGGTTTCAGGGCTGCTCGAGACCTTCGTCAAGGAACGCCCCCTCCCCGAGGACCCCACGAAGAAGGGCCCGGTCGACGTCGACGACGCCGCGCTCGCGCTGCTCCGCTTCGAGAACGGCGCGGTCGGGAGCGTGGAAGGGACACGCTTTGCCACGGGGCGGAAGAACCACCATCGCTTCGAGATCAACGGCGAAAAGGGCAGCCTGAGCTTCGACCTCGAGCGGATGAACGAGCTCGAGCTCTATCTCGAGCAGGGCCCGAACTCCGGCTTTTCCACCATCCTGGTGACGGACGCGAAGCACCCGTACACCGGAGCGTTCTGGCCGCCGGGTCACATCATCGGCTACGAGCACACCTTCACATTCACCGTGTTGGATCTCCTCCGCGCCGTAGAGAGCGGTAAGGTCCCGTCGCCGAACTTCGAAGACGGGGTGAAGAACCAACGCGTGCTCGACGCGGTCGAGCGCTCCGCCCGTTCACGAACCTGGGAGAAGGTCTAGCCGCGAGAAGGCCTGGCCGAGCGGCCCGAACGAGCGTATGACTTTCGCCCTCGACGATGCACAAGATCTTCATCGACGGCCGTGAAGGCACCACCGGGCTCGAGATCCACGAGCGCCTGAAGGATCGCTCCGATCTCGAGCTGCTCCAGATCCCGAGCGAGTCTCGCAAGGATCCGGCGGTCCGCCGCGAGTACGTGAACGCCGCCGACGTCGTCATCACCTGCTTGCCGGACGCGGCCGCCAAGGAGACCGTGGCGATGATCGAGAACGAGCGCACGCGCGTCCTCGACCCCAGCACCGCCCACCGCACGCACCCGGACTTCGTCTACGGGGTCCCCGAGCTCGGCCGAGACCAGCGGCTCGCGATTTCGAAGGCCCGGCGGGTGAGCAACCCGGGCTGTCACGCCGTCGGGTTCGTCTCGCTGCTCTACCCGCTGGTCAGGCGCGGTGTAGTGCCTCGTGACTATCCCGTGAGCGCCTTCTCCCTCACCGGCTACAGCGGTGGAGGGCGCAAGATGATCGAGGACTACGAGGCGTCGAGCGAAGAACGACGCAAGCAGCTCGTGGCGCCGCGGCCCTACGGGCTCTCGCTCCAGCACAAGCACATCCCCGAGATGCAGAAGGTGGTCGGGCTCGACGCGCCGCCTTTCTTCGAGCCGGTCGTGTCGAGCTTCTACCGAGGCATGCTGGTGTCCGTGCCGCTGCACGCAAGGCTCCTCGACCAGCGCCGTTCGGCAACCGAGCTGCACTCGATCCTCCGTGAGCACTACGAGGGCGAGCGGTTCGTGAAGGTGATGCCTCTCGGCGGTGAAGGCCACCTCGACGGCGGGCAGCTCGACGCCACGCTCTGCAACCACACCAATCGCCTCGAGGTGTTCGTGTTCGGCAATGAAGCGCAGACGCTGCTGGTAGCGCGCCTCGACAACCTCGGGAAAGGCGCCTCGGGCTCTGCCGTGCAGAACCTGAACCTCATGCTCGGCGCCGACGAAGCTCTCGGGCTCTAGGCCAGCGTGCCGAGTCGGCGGCGGCGCTCCGCTTCGCCCACGATGCGCGAGTACGGATCGAAGCGCTGATCGTGCTTCATCCGCCCGCTCGGCGGAGGCCGGGAGGGATGGTAGCCGGCGCTCGCGGCGGCCTGTTGCGTGAAGGTGCTCACGCTCGAGGTCTTGACGGAGCGATCGACCCGGATGCCTCCCATGCGCTCCGCGACGCGCTCCACCAAGATCGAGAGATCGTTGGCGACGTTCCCCGTGCGCTCGGCGCCGAAGTCGAAAGTCCGGCTGTCGATGCGCGCGATCCAGAGCACCGTCGCGAAGTGCAGGTCGGCGGCCAGGTAGGCCTCGTTCGGCACCTGGGTGTGCGTGTCGCGAAACTGGGCGACCTCGGCGCTCGTCGGTGCACGGAAGGAGCTGCTCGATGGGTTCGGCGTCGGGTGGGTCACGCGCCCCGGTTGAACCTCCCCTTCCACGATGGCGCAGAGCGCTCCGTACGGCACGGGCATGATCCGGTCGCGTAGCAGGAGGCGCATCTCGGCCTCGTGGAACTCGATCGCGGACACGCTCACGATGCGGCGCTCGGGGTCGTGCCCGATCGCCGAGTCCACGAGCACCGGCTCGAAGCCCGCGACGGTGAGCCTACCCGCGAGCTCACGCGCAGCGCCCGGGTCTCCGAGCAGCTTCACCACGCCCCAGGCCCCTGGCCGGATGCGAGCCTTCAAGTCATAAGCGACGAGACCGGTCGCTTCCGAAAGTCGTGAGTACGACTCTGGACTGCCGTCGAAGTCAGGACCGAGAAGCACCAACATCAGCGCGTTCCTGATCGCTCAATCTAGCCGACCAGCCGGGGCTTGGCCCGAGCAAGTTCGGGGAGTCGCCGCTTCGATAAGGCCTTATGTCGCAAGAGCCGTAGCCTTCGTGTAGAGAGGGGATGAACACTCAATCACGGAGCCTGCCCATGCCCGACTGGACCCCGTTCCTGCGCACGTTGATCGCCTCGATCGTCTACTCACTGGTCGGGATCTTGATGTTTCTCTTGGGGTTTCTCGTGATCCGCGCGGTCTCGCCCTTTTCCCTGAGAAAGGAGATCGAGGAGGACCAGAACGTCGCGCTCGCGATCGTGATCGCGTCCGTCATGCTCGGGCTCGGGCTCATCATCGCTGCCGCCATCGGGGGCTGAGTTGCAAGACGCAGGCGGCTGGCCGATACGCGGCGCCGAGCAGCGCGCCGGTGTTCGCCCTGCTGCGCTGTTCGCGCTCGTGCTCCTGATCGCGACGGCGGGGCTCGTCTACGAGCTCGCGATGGCGGCGGTGGCATCCTACCTGCTCGGCGACTCGGTCACTCAGTTCTCGCTCGTCATCGGCGTCTACCTGTCTGCCCTCGGCCTGGGGGCGTACCTGTCGCGCTTCGTCGTTTCGCAGTTGCCGCTCCGCTTCGTGGACGTCGAGCTCTCCGCCGCGCTGATCGGCGGCTTCAGCGTTCCGGGTCTGCTGCTCGCGTTCGCGACGGTCGGAGCCTTCGAGCCGCTGCTGTACGCGACGGTCGCGCTGGTCGGGACGTTGGTCGGGCTCGAGCTGCCGCTCTTGATCCGCATCCTCGAGCATCGCTTGAGTCTCCGCGAGCTCATCGCTCGCGCCTTCACCTTCGACTACGCCGGCTCCCTCCTCGGCTCGCTCGCGTTCTCGTTCTTGCTCGTACCGCGGCTCGGGCTGCCGCTCTCTTCCCTGTTCTGCGGCTTGTTGAACGCCGCCGCGGCGCTCGCCTCGACCTGGCTCCTCGGCTCGCTCTCCCCCGAAGACGCACCGAAGCTCCGGCGCGCGCGGCTGCGCGCCTTCGTCGTGATCGCGCTGCTCCTCGCCGGCATGTCGTTCCACGAGCGACTGCTCGCGCTCGCCGACCGCGCGACCCTACCGGGGAGCGCCGTATTCGCCGAACAGACTCGCCACCAGCGCATCGTGCTCACCGAATCGGCGGGGAACCTCCGGCTCTTCCTGAACGGGAACCTCCAGTTCGCTTCGGCCGACGAGCATCGCTATCACGAGGCGCTGGTTCACCCCGCGCTCGCCGCAGCCGGCTCGCGGAGGCACGTGTTCATCGGCGGCGGCGGCGACGGCCTCGCCGCGCGAGAGGCGCTGCGCTGGGCCGACGTCGAACGCATCACGCTCGTCGATCTCGATCCTCGGATGACGGAGCTCGCGCGCCGTCACCCCGCGCTCGTCGCGCTGAATCGGGGCTCGCTCGACGCGGTACGCGTGCGGGTCGAAAATCAAGACGCCATGACGTACCTGCGCGACGCGAGCGTTCGCTACGACGTCGTGATCTTGGACTTCCCGGATCCCAACAACTACTCCGTCGGCAAGCTCTTCTCCGTGGAGCTTTATCGAGACGTCTACGAGCGGCTCGAGGAGCGAGGCGTGCTCGCCGTGCAGGCCACGTCGCCCTTCTACGCGCCCAGCGCTTACGCCTCCATCCTCGCATCAGTGCGAGCCGCAGGCTTCGAGGCGCGCCCGTACCACGTCTTTCTTCCGTCGTTCGGGGAGTGGGGATTCGTCCTCGCCGCGAAGGGTCGCTCTCCCGAGCCGCGGGCGAGCTTACTGCCGGCTCTTCGTTACCTCGACGCCCGAACCCTCGAGCAGCTCTTCGTATTCCCGCCTGATTTGAGCCTCGCTTCCGCAGAGCCGAACCGGCTTAAGAGCCAGACGCTCGTCCACGAGTACGTGCGCGAATGGTCACGCTGGCTTTGAGGATCGCTGTTCCGGAGCAAAGAGCGTGGTAGACCAGCACGCATGTCGAGGTGGCACCCTTCAGTCGCATTGGCGCTTCTCCTCGCGTTCGCCGCAACGAACGCGCACGCCCAGGAGCCGAAGTCCAAACCGGCCGCGCCAGGCGCATCGGTCACCCCCGCTCCGTCCAAGGGGACGGTAGGCGCGACCCCGTCCAAGGGGACGGTAGGCGCGACGGAGAAGCAGGCATCGACCGCGCCCGCCAGAGATCCGGTCATCGCAGCGCTCGATCGGCTCGCGCTCTCGATTCAGCGCCGCACGCTCGCGAACGGCCTGCGCGTGGTCCTGAACCCCGATCCCACGTCACCGACGGTCGCCGTCGCGGTCACCTACGACGTCGGCTCGCGCAACGAGGTCACGGGGAGGAGCGGATTCGCTCACCTGTTCGAGCACATGCTGTTCCAGGGCAGCAAGCACGTGCCGAAGGGCGGTCACTTCACGCTCATCAGCGAGCGCGGCGGCTCGCTCAACGGGACCACCTCCGCGGACCGCACGAACTACTTCGAGGTCGTCCCCGCGAGCGAGCTCGAGCTCTTGCTCTGGCTCGAATCGGATCGCATGCGCTGGCTCGACGTGAGCGAAGAGAATTTCGAGAATCAGCGCGCGGTCGTAAAAGAAGAGTTTCGCATGCGCGTCGACAACGCGCCGTACGCGCGCGGCTTCCTGAGGCTCGAGGAGCTCGTGTTCTCGGGGTACCCGCCCTACGCGCACCCGACCATCGGCAGCATGGAGGACCTCGACGCGGCGAAGCTCCCGTGGGTGCAGGACTTCTACCAGCGGTATTACGGCCCCAACAACGCGGTGCTCAGCATCGCGGGCAACTTCGACGTGGACCAGGCCATGGCGCTGGTCGAAAAGTATTTCGGCCCGGCGGAGCGCCGCGAGCCGCCCAAGTACGAGCCGCCCGCGGCGCCGGCGGAGGCCAAGCCTCAGCGCGAGAAGCTCGAGGACAAGAACGCCCGCACCGAGGCCTTCCTGGCCGGGTATTTGATCCCTCCGGCGCGCACCCCCGATCACTACGCGCTCGAAATGCTCGCGCTCGTGCTCGGGGACGGAGAAAGCTCGAGGTTTTACCAGGAGCTCGTCAAGCGTCAGGAGCTCGCGCAGCAAGCGAGCGCGTACACGCGTGACTACCGCGGGCTCGACATGTTCGGGACGATGGTGATCCTAAACGATCGCGCGAAGCTCCCCGAGGTGGAGAAGGCGGTGGAAGCCGAGCTCGAGAAGCTCAAGAAGGCGCCCCCCAGCGCCGCCGAGCTCGACCGGGTGAAGCGGCGCCTGCGCGCGGCGTACGTGTTCGGGATGCAGACCAATTTGCGCCGCGCCACGGAGCTCGGTGAGTTCGAGCTCTTCTGGGGCGACGCGCGCGGCATCGCGCGCGAGCTCGAGCGTTACCTGGCCGTGACCCCGGCGGACGTGAAGCGAGTCGCCCAGAAGTACCTCGTTCCTTCCAATCGCGCCGTCGTCGAGATCGTCCCGGTTGCGACGGTTCAGAAGCCCCCTACCGCGCCCTCCGCCAAAGACCCCGCCCCGGCGAAGGCGCCCGCCTCGTCCCCGCCCGCCGCCCCTCAGTCAGCCAAGAACGGAGCCGCTCGATGAAGCCCTTCCTCACTCGTTCCGCTCTCCTTTCGAGCCTCGCCCTGGTCGTTGCGTGCGGAGGTCAGAAGCCCGAACCCGCCACGCCCAAGGCGGCCGCCAGCGATCCGGCTCCGAAGGCCCCGGCTCCTCCGCCCGATCCGCTCGCTACGCCGCCCGCCGCGGGGATCACCCCGAGCTTGCCCTTCCCCGACATCGTCCACCGCACCCTGCCGAACGGCTTGGCCCTCCGCATCGTGCCGCGAAAGAGCTACCCCATCGTGGAGCTCAGGCTCGTGATCCAGAGCGGACAGTCGAGCGACGGGGAGAAGCCCGGTGTCGCGGCGTTCTCGGGAGAGCTCATGAAGACCGGCGGCGCCGGCCGCTGGAACAGCCGGCAGCTCGTCGAACAAGCCGAGTCTCTGGGGTCGAGCCTGAACGTCCTGACGGATCGCGATTCCACGCGGATCAACATGGGCGTCACCTCGGCCGACGTCGAGCCCGCGCTCGCGATCCTCGACGCGGTCGTCGAGTCTCCTCGCTTCCCCGCCGACGAGTTCAAGAAGCTCAAGCAACAAGAGGTCGACCGCGTGAAGAGCTCGGCGCGCGGTAGCGCCGGGTGGGCCGCGTCGTTCGTGCTGTATCGAGAGCTCTACGAGCTCCCGACCGGCGTCCATCCGTATTCGCGCTACGACGCGCTTCCGGCCGAGCTCGAGCAGCTGACGCTCGCGGACGCGAAAGATTGGCACAAGCGCCATGTCACCCCGGAGAACGCCGTCCTGGTCGTGACCGGCGACGTCGATCCCGACGCGGTCGAGGCCGCCGCGAAGAAGGCGTTCGCGAAGTGGAAGGGCCCGAAGCCCGCGCCCGTGAGCATCAGCATGCCGGAGCGCATCGAGAAGACCGAAATCTACGTCGCGGATCGGCCCGGTAGCGCACAGAGTCAGATTCTGATCGGCACGTTCGGGCCCGAGCGCAACAGCAAGGATTTCCCAGCGCTCGCGACCGCCAACCAAATTCTGGGCGGCGGTGTTTCGGGGCGCTTGTTCCTCGACGTGCGCGAGAAGCGCTCGCTCGCCTACAACACCGGCTCGGGCCTCGAAGAGCCTGCCAACGGCCCGATCCCGATCGTGTTGTCCGCCGGCACGCAGACGCCGAAGACCGCTGAGGCGGTCGCCGCGCTGCTCGAGCACGCGGGGCGCATCGCCTCCAGCCAGCCGAGCGACA
>JAEZYO010000869.1 GCA_023419055.1 Pseudomonadota bacterium
CCATGCTCCAGACGCTGGCCGCCGGAACGACGCTGCTCTTCCTCACCCTCACGACGACGATCGTGACGGCGGGGGAGTACCAGGTCACTGCCGCCATGGCCCACGGCGTCTACAATGAGGCGAAAGATCTGCGGATCAAGCCGACGCTCGAGTAGGCGCACTGTGCAATCTCAGCGTGACTCATCGAGGTCGACACACACCGGCACTGACTCCGTCGTGCGGTAGGCTCTTCTTCCATGGCGATGAGCGCTCTCCTGCACCACACGAAGTCGCTCGTGAAAGTCTGCGCCCGCTAGCCCTTCGCAAAGGGGATCCGCTTCTGCACGCTGGACGGCGTAGGCAGGCGGCTGGTTGACCCAAACGAGTTCAGGTTCGGCACTGCAGGCGCAGAGCGCCAGGACTACCCCACGCCAGCGTGGCAGCCATTTTCCGATCCCTTGCCACCGATTCTCAGGCGACCCGAGCAGGGTCGATCGCGAGGGTCTTGCTGCGTTGCCCGCTTTCGGCGACGCCGCTCTCGAGCTCACCCTGGTGCTCGTCCCACCAGCGCTCCGCGTGCTCGGCGTCCCATTGGTCGATCTGGCATGCGTCGAGCCGCCGGCGGAGCTCGGCGGCGCTCTGCGGGCGGTTGGCAGGATCCTTCTCCAGGCAGGAAAGCACGATGGCTTCGAGCTCGGGCGGGACGGCCGCACCGCGCTCCGAAAGGGACTTCGGTCGCTGGTGGAGGTGCTGGCTGCAGACCTCGAGCACCGAAGTGCCCGTGAAGACCTCTTCACCCGCGAGCAAGAAGTAGGCGACAGCGCCGAGTGAGTAGATGTCGGTCCGAGCGTCCACGGAGTCCGGCGCCAACATCGACTCGGGCGCCATGTACTGCGGCGTGCCGATGACGCTGTTGGTCGCGGTCAGCTGCACTTCCCGATCGACCGCCATCTCCTTGACCAGGCCGAAGTCGAGCACCTTGACGACGTCGCGCTCTCCACCTTGCGTGCAGAGCACGATGTTGGCGGGCTTGATGTCGCGGTGGATCAGCCCGATCGAGTGGGCCTCCGCCAGGGCTCCGCAGGCCATCGTCAGGATGCGCACGACTCTACCCGGCGGCTGCGCGCCGCCGACGTCCACGATGCGCTCGAGGTTCGCCCCGTCGAGGAGCTCCATGGCGTAGTAGAACACGCCGTCGCTGGTGCGGCCGTAGTCGAAGATGGTGATGGTGTTCGGGTGGGTCAGTCGCGCGGTGAGCTGGACTTCACGCTCGAAGCGTTGAACCTGCCGTTCGCTGACCCGGTCGCTGCGCAAGAGCTTGAGCGCCGAGGGCCGTCGCATCATGCCGTGATGCGCGCGATACACCTCGCCCATGCCACCTTCGCCGATCTTCTGCTCCAGCACGTATTGCCCGAGCCGGCGAGCCTTTCGAACCTCGACGCGCAAGCCGTAGATGACCCAGGAAATGACGGTGCAGGTGAAGACCGCAAAGCCCCACATCATCGTGGTGGCGAGCGGCAGCCACGGAAAGGCGCCCGAGTCGAGCGCGCGCCAGGTGAGCCCACCGCCGGCGCTCGGTACCAGCGCGGTCGCGAGCCCGAGGAGCGGGACGCCGAGCAGCAGGGTGAGCACTCCGGTGCGCCGAGGCGACGAGGGGACCAGCGCTGCGCGAATGGCCATCTTCATGGAGGCACCCGCCTGCGCCAGCATCCACACCAGGCCGTCCGCCATCAGGACGCCCTCGCGCGTCGAGAGCGTGTGCTCTTCGATGAAACCGGCCAGCACGTAGCGGTTCAGGAAACCGCCTGCGGTCAAGGTGACCAGCAGGCCACCCGTCTCGACCAGCTGCGAAAAATGCTTCGAGCGCTGCCCGCGCGCGCAGAGCCACCAGCAGGCGCCCGCCGCGGCGGTCACTGCCGAGGTGATGAAGAAGTCCACGCCCGGCTTCCTGATGGCACCGAGTGCCCCGAGGACGTTGGCCAGGAGATAGAAGAAGAACATCACCTTCCAGAACAACGCGACCCGGGCCTGGAGAAAGGCGCGCCTCCTCGCTGTCGTCGCTCGGCGGGGGCCGTGTCTGGTTCTCCATGAAACTATCCGAGCCTCTCGAGGCTCTCCGCGGCGCGCTGTTCCAGACTGCGGGCGCCCGTCGAGCGGGCGAGCGCGATGGCCTCGCGGTAGTCGCGTTTGGCCGCTGCCGGCTTCGTCGTCTCGAGCTGTTCACCGCGCAGGCGCAGGAGCTCGGGTAAGTACACGCTCTCGTTGTGTTCGGTCGCGAAGGTGATGATCTGGTCGGTGAGCTTTCGCGCTTCCGCGGCGTGACCCGAAAGCCTGAGCACCTCGATCAGGATCTGGCCGAGCAGCGTGGAGCCGGTCGAGACCTGCGTCAGGCGCTCCTGCAAGCCGTCGAGCATCGGTTGAATCGCAGCGAGCTCGAGCGGAGCGCGCCTGGCCTGCCCCCACAACGCGACGGCGCGCGCCTCGGCGTGGAGGCCGAGATCGATGGCCGTCGCGCGCGCGGCGAGCGGGGCCTCTTGCTCGACGATGGCGAGCGCATCGCGACGTAGAAAGCGCAGCCGCGCTCGGACCGCGTGCCCGAGCGCCTGCAGGATCGGATGCTGGATGCTGCCGGCGAGCTCGATGGTCGCGGTGGCCTCCTCGAGCGCGCGGTCTGGCTCGCCGACGACCCAGCGCACGCAGGCGATGTGCCCGAGGGCAAGCGCCCGCCCGGGAGCGATGGCGTGAAACGGCGACTCTTCGTGCGCTTCGGGAGCCAGCCGCCCGAGCAGCCCGAGCGCGCTCGCGTAGTCGGCTCGAAAGAAGGCGACGTAACCTCGAGAGAAGATCCCCGAGTGAAGCTGAACGGGATCGAGCTCGTGCTCCCGCTCGATCGCTTCGAGCTCGGCCGATACCTCCGCCGAGCGATCGTACTCGGCGATCAGCATGTGGTAGTTGCAGAGGCGCGTGATCGCCGCGTACAGGATCGTGACGTCGCCGAGGGAGCGAGCGATCTCGATCGCGCGCGCGTAGAGCGCGAGCGGCGCGCGGCCGGTGAAGGCGGCGGCGAACGAATTCGAGCTCACGTGCCGGCACATCGTCTCGAGCAGACCGAGCTCGATGAGGTCACGCTCGCGGCCCGGGGAAAGCCGCGGCAAGAGCTCGAGCGCTCGGGAGCACAGCGCCACGGCGTCGGAGTTCGCGTGGCGCTGGCCCGCCTGCTTCGCGGCCGCCGAGAAGGCGGAAATGGCTCGCGCCGGCTCGTCCGCCGCGTCGAAGTGGTGCGCGAGCAGGTGCGAGAGCTCACCGGCGCGCGGATCGCGCTCGAGCGACTCCGCGATGAGCCGATGCCAGCGCTGGCGGCGCGCCGGGCTGCTCCGCTCGACGCAGACCTCCTGGATCAGGGCGTGCGTCACGCCGTAGCGGCCGTCGGGCTCGGCGCGCAAAAACAGAGACCGACGCGCGAGGCCATCGCACGTGTCGTCGACCTGCTCCGGCGGGAGCTCCAGCGCGGCAGCGACGAGCTTGGTCGAAAACTCGGCGCCCACCACGGCGGCGGCCTCGAGCACTCTCTGCTCGGCCGCTGATAGGCGATCGAGCTGCATGTCGATCAGCTGCTTCACGCTGGCCGGGCGGTGCGCCCTGACCTCGTCGAGCGAGACGGTCAGGCCAAAGGTGCCGTCGCGCTCGGCGAGCATGCCGCGCCCGGCGAGCTCGTCGAGCAGGGACACCACGTAAAGCGGCGTGCCGCCGGTGATCTTCGCGATCAGCTCCGCCAGCTGCCCAGGAAACGCGTGCCCGGAAAAGCGCCGATCGATGAAGCTTTGCACCGCAGCGACGTCGATGTGCGGAACCTTCACGACCTCGGCGCCGGCGCGCGCCACGAGCGAGCGCATCACGCGGTTCAGCGGGTGGTCCGGCCGCTGGATCTCCGCGTGCCGCGAGGTGCCCAGCACGAGCAGCTTCGCTCGCTCCGGCCGCTGGCCCAGCAGGGACAAGAGATCGATGGTGGCGACGTCGGACCACTGCAGGTCCTCGAGCACGAGCACGAGCGGGTGCTCGGAGCACATCGCCTCGAGCGCCTCGCTGAGCTCGCGCAGCTGCCTCGACTCGTTGCCGAAGGCCGCGCGTCGCGACACCTCGGAGAGCTGGGCGTCGCTGACGAGTTGCGGAACCTGCGCGACGAACGTCGGGGCGTAACGAACGAGCGCCGCCTGCGCCTGTACGCCACGTGCTGAACGCACCACGCTGCCGATCGCCTCGATGATCGCCAGGTACGGCTCGGGGACGGAGTGCTGCTCGAAGCAGGAGCCACGCGCGACGATGACCGAGCGTGGATCGAGACCGGCCAGGAACGTGCGGACCAGGGTCGACTTGCCGATGCCAGGCTCGCCCGTGACGAAGCAGAGCTGACGGCTGCCGCCCCGTGCGCGCTCGAACACGGTGCGCAGGGTCCGGAGCTCCACCTCGCGACCGACCACCAGTGGATCGGCGGGTGCCATCTCCGCCGGGGGCTGGACCGGGACGTCGTCTCGGAGCTTGGCGACGAAGCGATAGCCGCGCCCGATCACGGTCTCGATCACGCCGTCGCCGACCGCCTGCCGGAGCTCGTGCAGGTGACTCCGCATCGCGCTCTCGCTGACCACCGCTCCCTGCCACACGTGGGAAAGGAGCTCTTCATGCGTGACGAGCTTCTGCGGGTGCGCGGCGAGGTAACACAGGATCGCGAACGGCTTCCTGCGCAGCGCAACCTCCTTCTCGCCCTTCCACAGCCGCCCCTCGGCGGTGTCCAGGCGAAACGGCGGAAACGCAATCATGAACCGCCGTTTCTAGCGCGGACGGCCGCGCGACGCGAGACAAACGGCCTTCGGGCCCGCGTCCAACACGGATTGGACACGGGCGGCCAGATCCAACGGAGAGCGGACGACGCTGGACACGTGCTGCCCGCATCTTCGGGTGCATGCAAACGCTTCGACACGTCGTCGCCGGCACGGACTTCAGCGGGCACGCGGAGTGGGCCATCGAGCTCGCGATCGAGCTCGCCCTCGCTGCGAACGCGCGGGTCACCGTGGTTCACGTCTGCGAGCTCGGCGCCGACCAGCTCGACGACGAGCGCCTGCGACGAGGCGGCGAGACGCTCGCCCGGTGGGTGGCCGAACGAAAGCGCGGCGGCGTCTGCCTCACGGGTGTTCTGCGAAGCGGCAGGCCCTGGGAGAAGCTCGACAACGTCGCCGCCGAGGTCGGAGCGAGCCTGATCGTCGTCGGCCGCCACGGCGCAGGGCGCGGTCGCAGCGTCGAGCTCGGCTCGGTGGCGGAGCACCTCGTGCGCTCCGCGAGCCGGCCGGTGGTGACCGTTGCCAACGACTTCGACGGCTCCGAGGGCCGCCAAAAGTAACCCCCAAAACCAGAAAGAAGAAACATCATGAACCACGTCGACATCCTGGTCTCTGCTTCGCGCGCGTTCGGTCCGGCTCTCGTTCTCGCCGCGCTCCTCTTCCCGGGCACCGCCGCCGCAGAAGCAGCCGCAGCCGACGACGCAGTCGTGGACAAAGCAGCCGCATCCGCCGCGAGTGACGGCACGGCTCAGGACGACGCTGCCCGATCCCCGTGGAGCATCAACTTCACGCCCGTGCTCATCTTCCCCAAGGACGAATACCGCTGGGGAGGCGGCGCGGATCCGGAGCTCAAGTACACGTTCGACCTCGGAGGCGTGTACCTGAGCGCTGGTGGGCGCGTCGGCGCGTACTACGCGAAGAACCTGTTCGGCACGATGGCGATGCCAACCCTGAGGGTGATGATGCCGATCGGCCCCGTGGAGCCGTACGTCTCGGCTGGCGCGGGCTACGGCTGGCTACCGAAGCTCGAGCACCAGGACTTCGCGGCCATGGCGCGACTCGGAACCGTGGTTCGCTTCAGCAAAAAGTTCGCCCTCGGCCTCGAGGGCACCCTGCAGGGGATCAACGGCTCGGACTTCCTGTTCCCGTCGGTCGGCTCGATGGTGTCGTTCGAGCTCTAGGAGCTGAAGATGGCGAGAAAACTCACCGGAGCAGACTTCAAGCTTCCGGCGCTCCTGCTCGCGCTGAGCTTCGCGCCGGCCCTCGGCGGCATCGCGCGGCTCGCGAGCCTCGGCGGCGCCACCGTGACGGCCGACAATGCCAGATTCATGGCGGCTCCGATCCCCGTGGTCATCCACGTGATCAGCGCCACGCTGTATTGCCTGCTCGGCGCCTTCCAGTTCACACTGGCCTTTCGCCTACGCTGGCCTTTCGTGCACCGCCGCGCAGGCAGAGTGCTCGCGGTCTCGGGGCTCCTGGCCGCCGGAAGCGGCCTCTGGATGACCGTCTCCTATCCCATCCCGACGAGCCTCCAGGGGCCGCTCGTCTTCGGCGTACGCCTGGTAGTTGCCCTTGCCATGCTGGCATCGATCCTCATCGCCTGGTCGAGCATCTTGCGCCGCGACGTTGCCCGCCACGAGGCCTTCATGATCCGCGCCTACGCCCTCGGGCAGGGCGCGGGGACGCAGGCGTTGGTGCTCTTGCCCTGGATGCTGATCTCGGGCGAAAGCGGCGGGCTCACGCGAGACCTCTTGATGACGCTCGCGTGGACGATCAACGTCGCCGTCGCCGAATCGATCATCGCCTCGCGGCGGCGCGCACCGCGTCTCTCCCCGCAGGCTGGCTAGCCCCACGCGGCCATCGGCGCTAGCTTCACGTCCGAGCCCGCTCGCGCGCGGCCCCTCTTGATTCGAGCCAGCCGATGTTGTTCAAGTGCTCACGGTACGCCTGCTACGTCCCGGCGCGCTTCGTCGGAGTCAGCGGGATCATGTGCTCGATCTTTGTCGGGCCGGTCGTGTACTTGCAAGGACGCGTGGGGACGCGCAGCATGCTAGTTGCCCTTCTCAGCGCGGTCTGCCTCTATGTTGCCCTGGCCCAGTGCCGCGTCCTCAGCATGAAGGGTGAGGCGCTCTGGGTGCGCGGCCTTCATCGGCGACGTTCCCTCGAGCTCGGCGCCTGCGTCTTCGGCGTCCGCCCGGAGCGAACCGGACCTAGAGGTAGCTGGGTCTACGTCGTCTTCGTCACCGACAGCGTCGTCTCGGAGCCGTTCGGACAATGGTCTCGCGAGTCAGCCGCAAGATCGACAGTTTCGCGTTTGAATGCGCTGGTCGGACCACAGGCAATGAACCCGCGAAGGGAACTCGCCTCGCGTCAAGTCGCGCAGCTCGAGCACGAGTGGAAGACGAAATTCTCGCTCAGGGACCAATGGTGGGCGGCCTACTACAAGTCGAAGTCTTGGCGTACCGCCAAGTACGTGACCATCAGCGTCGCATTGCTCTGTTTTCTCGCACTATGGCTCTTCTTGTACCTGACGCAGCGCTAGAACTCGGGCTCTCCCG
>JAEZYO010000859.1 GCA_023419055.1 Pseudomonadota bacterium
GTCCATGACGGTCAGCGTCTGGGCTCTATCGCCAAGCGCTACAACGTCACGGTCGATGCGCTGTGCACCGCGAACGGGATCAGCCGTACTGACACGATTCGTCCGGGTCAAAAGCTCGTGATCCCGGTGCCCGGGGACAAAGACGGATCCCAGACGCGTCGGGCGGCCGCGCCGGGCGCTGCAGAAAGTCGCTCCCGCGCAGGCGGCGGCAAGTCGAGCACGACCGAACGAGCCAGCGACTCCAGCCGCAAAGACGCGCTACCCGCGGCCGAGCGTGTGCACCGCGTCGAATCTGGTCAGCGTCTCGGCTCGATCGCCAAGCGCTACAACGTGACGCTCGAAGCGCTCTGCGAAGCCAATCGTCTCCGCAAGACCGACACGCTCAAGCCTGGTCAGACACTCGTGATTCCGCCTTCGGATACGCCCGTGTCGGTCAAGCTCGGGGTGCCCGCCGAAGCGCGCGCCAAGCGCAGCGGCCGGCGCGGCTACGTGGAGCTCTACACGTACACCGCGCGCTGGCGCGGACAGGTCACCGATTCGAAGGGGCGTGTGCTGGGCGCCGCGATCACCGGAATCTCGCGCCTGCTGGGAGCCACCGGGAACAAGCCACGCCTCGATCCACGCCTGATCCGCCTGCTCGCGGAGGTGAGCGATCAGTTCGGAGGTCGCCCGATCCGCATCGTGAGCGGCTACCGGACGAACTCCTACTACGACGACTCACGGCATCGCCTGAGCCGCGCGGTGGATTTCAGCATTCCCGGCGTCTCCAACGAAACCATTCGCGACTACCTGCGACGATTCGAGCGCGTCGGCGTCGGCTACTATCCGAACTCGTCCTTCGTTCACCTGGACGTTCGAGACACCTCGGCCTACTGGGTCGATTACGCCGGCCCGGGGGAAGCTCCTCGCACCAAGCCCCGCTCCTCCTCCGCGGTGGCAGAGGCGAGCGACCATGACCACGACCACGACGACGCGCCCCAAGCCGCTCGCGAGCGCGAGGCCGACGGAGCCGCCGCCGCGAAAGAGTCCGATGTCGCACCGAGCAAGGACTCCGACCCGGCTCCTACCAAGCCCGCCTCCTACACGAGCCCTCCGCAGCTGCTCTGAAGAAGGCGCCACGAACGCCTGTCGCTTCGTGTAGCCCGAAGGTGGTCGGCCAAGCGAACCAGCCGTCCTTGTTTTGGTTCGTGCACTGGGGTCGGCCGCGACGCGGCGCGAACGGATGAAATTGCAGGAGAGTTGTGGTCTCCTGGCTCGTGGCACGAATGAATTCTTCGACGTCACTATCGGCCCCCGTTCGTCACCTCGTCGTCCCGCTGGGGTTCGCTTCAATCTTGCTCGTTGCCGTCGGTTGCCGCCCCCAAACCCCGGCGACTGTTCTTCCGATGGAAGTGCCGCCCCCCGCGGCGACCGCCAAAGCCCCGGAGCCGCCGCCTCCTCCGCCGGCACCGCGCTGCGAAAGTCTCGCAGAGGAATGCAAGGCCGACGAGAGCACGCGCGCCGAGATCTCCGGGAGCGGAGTCTTTTGCACGCCGCCGGCAGACTGGACTTTCGAGAAGCTCGCCGACCACACGCGCACGGTCGAGCCGAGCGGCGTGGCCGAGGTCGCCTTCACCGTCGCCGATTCCGAGAGTGAGGCCGACGTGATCGCGAGCGTGGAGAAGCTCGCCGCCAGCATGGGGCTCGTGGGCGTGAAGGCCGACAAGCTGAAGAAGCGGTTGAAGAAGCCGCAGAGCACCCTCGAGGGCAAAGGGGGCTCCATCGAGCTCTGGGAGATCACGGGCAACTCGCAGGGAGGAGCGAAGCCGAAGCTCAAGGACAAGGGTGCAGGGACTGCCCTGCTCGCCCTCGCGCGAGTGGCTACCGAACGGCTGGTGGTGGTGCTCGGCTTCGTCGTCGAACCCGACGACCAGGGCCAGGCAGCCAAGATCATGCAGTCGGTGCAGAGCGTCTCGGTGATGAAGTGAGCCGCGCTCCCACCGTCAATATCGGCACCCTGCTCGCGGCGCGCTGGATCGTCGGGGCTCCGCTCGGGGCCGGCGAAAATGGCGAGGTTTACGAGGGCGAAGAGGCTCAGGGCGGACGGCTCTGCGCGGTGAAGGTGCTCGATCCGTCGTTCCGCCGCGGCGGCCCGGCGTGGAGCGCGTTCCAAACCGAGGTGAGGACGGTGTCGGCGCTACCCGCCGAGGGCATCGCGCGCGTGTACGACCTCGGCATCGACGGCAAGCTCCACCGCCCGTTCATCGCGTGTGAGCGGGTGATGTTCCCGGCGCTCGCACGCTACGTGGCCGAACGCGGCCCGCTCCAGCCGCGCGTCGTGCAGCAGGCGCTCGCCACCATCGCTCGCGCGCTCGATCAGATGCACGCGGCAGGGATCGCGCACGGCGCGATCAAACCCCAGAACGTCTTCTTGTCGCCGGAGAACCCGAGCTGGGCACGGCTCACGGACTATGGGCTCGCCCGCCTGAAGGCGGCGATCGATCCGAACCACACCGCGCTCGGTTGGACACCGCCGGAGCTCAGCCGGGGCGGCGTGCCCGAGCCCGCAGGTGACAGGTTCGCGCTCGCGCTCGTCACGTTCTTCGCGCTGACCGGCATGCCCTGGCTGTCGGCGCTCACTGCGGCCGGCTCCGCTCGCGACGGGCAGTGGGGCACGCTCTCCACCCCGGCGTCGGTGCGCGCTCGCGAGCTCGGCGGCGTCCTCGACCCGGCCTTCGATCACTGGTTTCGCGCTGCTCTTGCTGGCAACCCGGCGTCCCGCTACGCGAGCGCCGGCGAGATGGCGCAAGCGCTGTCGAGCATCGTCGAGGGACTCGGAACCGTCGCGGCCGAAGGCCCTCACTCCGGCCCCGGCGTGGTCTCCGCGGTCGCTCAACCCCTCGTCTTCCGGCGCGATCTCCCGCAGCCGGTGCCGGCCCCGGTCGCACCGCTCGCCTCCACCCTGCAGATCGCTCCGCCCGATGCACAGGCGCAGCCGAGCGTCGCGCACCCGTACTCGCCGACCGTGCGCGCGATGCCGGCCATGATGCCTCCCACGCAGCCCCCGTACGGAGTGGCGCCGCCGGGTGCCGCTCCGCCGCCCGAACCCTACGGAGCGCAGCCTGCGTACGGGCAGCCAGCCGTGCCGCAGCCGGTTGGTTACGGCACAGGTGACGCTCAACACGCTTACGGGCAGACGCCCGGTTACCCGCCAGCCGATCCCTACGGCGTGACCGCGACCGAACAACCGAGCCCCTTCCCTCGGGGAGCGAGCTTCCCGCCGCCGGCACCACCGCAACCGGCCGTGCCGGTCACGCCCGGCAAGGCGAACGCGCGCCCCGCACTGATCGGCCTGTTCGTCATCGCCGGTGTTCTCCTGGTCGGGCTCGCCCTCGGCGCCATCATCCTGGTGCGCCGCGCTCACGACGTCGCGCCGGAAGCGTCTGCTCAGGCTTCCGCTTCGAACGCGCCCGCTGCAGCCGCGCCCGAAGCACCAGCGGCCAGCGCTGCCCCGGTCCCAGTGGGCGCGCCGACGCCGCTACCGACTTCGCCCAACGTGCCGCCGCCACCGCCCGAAGGGGTCATCAAGAAGCCAGCGGCAGCGCCGCCGCCGGAAGCCGCGCCCAAGCCGGCGGCCGAGGCGCCCAAGGCCGTCGCCTCGTCGAAACCGATCGCCAGCGCGAAGCCAGTCGCTTCGAGCAAGCCGGTGGCGAGCGCTAAGCCGACGGCCACCGCGAAACCGACGGCCACCGCCAAGCCCACTTCCACGGCGAAGGCGCCCGCCAAGGGCAAGGGCAAGAACTGCTCGACGTTCCTCGGCTGCAAGTGAGCCGAACGACTCGTGACGCCCCGCGATCGCGACGGGGGGCTCAGCCGCGCGGAGTGCTCCAGCGCTCTTTGAGGTACGGGAACAGCGTGTCGCCGAAAGAGTGCAGCTGGTCGGCGTGCGCCTGCTCGTTGCCGCCGGAATAACCCTGCACGTGGAAGTGACCCGCGTCGGCGCGAGAGAGGAACGTCATGCCCGGCCGGGGGCCCGCCGCGTTCACGGGGACGCGGGTGACGCCGTACTGCCCCAGCAAGAAATCGGCGGTCTCCGTGGTGCTGGCGTAGGGCGTCTGAATGGACGAATGCGTGATCGCCATCAGCTTGCGCCCGGCGACGGCCTCTTCACCGTAGAGGGTGAAGGGGCCCATCTGGTCCACGTTCACTCGACGCTCGAACTTACCGTCGGGTTCGAACCCGGCGTGTAGACCGTCGGAGAGCAACACCGCGTCGATGCGCGTCGCGTCCTTCTGCCGATCGAGGATGCGGAAAACCGAGCCGTAGCCGGCGCTCCATCCGGACAGCGCGATCCGCGCCGTGCCGGCGGCGGTGCCGGGGCACAGGTCGTGAACCACGTTCTTGATCCCGTCGAGCAGGCGATCGAGCGACATGGGATCTTGGAAGGCGTCCTCATATTTCCCCGAGCCGATGCCGAGGTTGAGGATGGCGAGCACCCCGTCGATGCCGGAGCGCTCGAAGAGCGGCTCCATTACCGTGGGCGCCCCGTGAAAGTGAATCACGACGTCGAACGGGTGGGATACGGACCGACATCCGTTCGGGATGTAGACCACGCGACCTCCCCGGGTAACGACCCGGCGAGAGCTGTCGAGGCCCTCGTCGTACGCGGGCTGCTCCTCCACCATCGCGAGCCCGAGCACTCGATCGAGCTCGGCGACAGCCGCGGTCGTCATCCCCTCGGAGAGCTTCGGGGCGTTCGACTCGCCTTCCGCAGCGCCGCCGACTTTGCCGACGACGAGCAGGTAGCCGAGCACGACCGCAGCCAGGACTCGCATCAGCCCGGTTATACAGAGCGCTTCGGGACTCTGACAATACTGATTATGCCGCGCCTTATT
>JAEZYO010000897.1 GCA_023419055.1 Pseudomonadota bacterium
GGATCGCCTCTCGAGGCACGCTCACGCCGGATCTCCCGCCGGCGTCGGCCACAGCTTGCGAAAGCCGACGCCCACCAGGCGCTTGTCGTCGCGCACCACGATCGCTCCGAAGCGACACTTCTCGAGCAGCACGCCTTTTCGGAGCTCGCCGTCACCGCTTTGAAAGCGAACCGGCTGACCCGGTACGAGCGTGGAGAACACGCGCGCGTCGTCGGCGATCGAGCTCAGCGAGCTCGGCGCTTCTCCCTCGAACTCGGCGACCGAAGCGCGACGAGTGCGCCGGAGCCAGCCGTCTCCGAGGTACACGTCGATTTCCTCACCCGAGCGAAACACCACCACACCAAGGGTCCCGGCTCCGGGATCCTCCACGAAGCGCACGACCATCCCGGCACCGGACTCGGTCTGTCCGACGCCGCCGAGCCGTTTGCGCACGTCGCCCGCGCTCGGTGCTTCCTGCGAAGCAGCCGAGCCCTCGGTGAGAGGAAGCGACAATCGGCGAGCCATGGGTCTCGAGCTTAACGCGGGGCGGCGAAAGGGCAGCCCCGGCGGAAGACCGGCTCGCGCCCGATCAGGCGAGAGCGGGCAGCGGGAGACGGAGGCGTTCGAGGATCTTGCGGATGGTCTTCATGTGTCTCGCTCCTGGGATTGGACCAAGGAGTCCGTGTGTGCGCGTCTCGTACATCAACCCGAGCGCGCCGGTCAAGTTACCTCCGGAGCCCTCCTGGGCGCGTGTGATCAACGAGTCATGTCGGCGACTTGCAGCCCGCCTCCCCGCTCTGCGCTATACGGGCCTCGCATGTTGCTGCGCCCCACGCGGCGAGACCTGCTCGTCTATTCCACTCTCGGTGTTCTCGGCTGCTCGCGCCGCGAGCCTCCACCCGAGTACGGCACGCTGCCTCCGTTCGCGCTCACTTCTCAAGAAGGAAGGCCCTTCGGCTCTCAGGAGCTCAAGGGGGAGGTCTGGGCCGGCGCCTTCTTCTTCACGCGCTGTCCGACGGTGTGCCCGCGCCTGACCGCCGACATGAAGAAGGTGCAGGAGCTCGCGAAGAAGGAGAACGTGCGGTTGCGCCTGGTCAGCATCTCGGTCGATCCGGGGCACGACACTCCCGAAGTGCTGCGAGCCTTCGCCCGCGAGCGCGGGGCCGATCTCGCCAGCTGGACCTTCCTCACGGGTGATCCCGCGGTGATCCAGAAGACCGCGGTGGAGGGCTTCAAGCTCGCGCTCGAAGGGCAACCCGACGCCGGCGCGGAGCACTTCGGATTGCTCCACGGCTCGCGCCTCGTGCTCGTCGACCAGCTGCTGCGCATCCGCGGCTACTTCCGTCCCGAAGAGCCGGAAGAGCAGGCGAAGCTCGTCTTGGCGGCGCACGACCTCGCCGGGTGAGCGATCCGTCGAGTCTTCGTGCTGGCGAGCGATAGCCGGGCTACACGAGACAATCGCGCAGAGCGCCCTCGAGCTCGCCGAACTTCCAGACGAAGCCGCGCTCGCGCAAGACCTTGGGCTCGACGTTCTGACCCGTCACGATCGGAGCCGCGCCCTCACCGAACAGCGCCTTCAGCGCGAACGTGGGCGCTCGCAGGAACGCCGGCCGATGCAGCACCTGCCCGATGGTCTTCGCCAACTCGGCCTGCGGCAGCGCGTGCGGGGCCACCGCGTTCACCGGACCAGTCCAGCGCTCGTCGTCGATCGAGCGCACGAAGATCTCGACCACGTCGTCCAAGTGGATCCAGGAGAAGTACTGCCGGCCGCTTCCGACGGGCCCACCGACGAACAGCCGAAACGGCTTCACCATCTCTTCGAGCCCGCCGCCTTCGCGCCCGAACACGACGCCGAGCCGGACGATCGCGACTCGAGCGCCGTGAGCTTCCGCCGCGCGGACCGCCGCCTCCCACTGCACGCACAGGTTCGCGAGGAAGTCGTCGCCCGGCGGAGACGACTCGTTCATGAGCGCGTCGTCGACGCGACCTCCGTAGAACCCGACCCCGGAAGCGGACACGAACACGCGCGGCGGGCGTCCGACCTTCGAGAACGCGTCGACGAGGACGCGCGCTCCGTCCACGCGACTCGTGACCAGGCGCTTCTTCACCTCGTCGTTCCAGCGCTGGCCGACGGCCTGCTCACCAGCGAGATGAACGACGGCGTCCGCGCCATCGAGGCTTCCCTGCCACGCCCCGGGGGCGGGAGGCTGCCAGGTCACGGCCTCTACCCCGGCGAGCCCGGACAGCGCCTTCGGCAGTGAACTCGAGCGCGTCAGCACGGCCACCCGATCACCGCGGGCGGCGAGCCGCGTGACCAGCGCCTTGCCGACAAATCCGGTCCCTCCTGTGATGACGATGCGCATTGAACGAGCTCCGGCCCCCGGTTCTGAGGTGCCGGTTCCTCCTGGGATCCCTTGTCGAGTAACTCGCGCCCGCACGCAACCCGGCAAAGCCGCACTTTTCGCTCGGCTGTACTTTCCCGCGAGGGAGGACTAGAAATCGTAGGCCATGCGTACGATTTCCACCTCGCAGCTTGCCTTCGTCGGAGCCCTCACCCTTTCGGCGTTCGGTTGCGCGTCCGCACCGAAAGCCCCGTTCGACACGCTGAAGGATTCGAACGCGACGGCGTATCGGTTGCAGAACTACGAGCCGCCCGCGGCCGCAGCCACCACGCCCACGGCGCCAGGCGCCATTCCTGGTCTACCTCCCGAGATCCAGCAGTGGATCCAGCAAGGCGCCCAGGCGCTCCCGCAGCTCATTCCCCCGGGTCTCATCCCGCCGGGTCTCATCCCCGGTGCTCCAACCGCTCCCGCCGCGCCCGCTCAGCCCACCGAGCCGCGCTTTCACGGCTTCCGCATCTTGAGCCAGACGCAGGTGATGGATCCCGAGCTCAAGGAGAAGCTCGGCGAGATCCTCGGCGACGAAGACAGCTTCGACAACGCGAACGCGCGTTGCGCCCCCGGCACCATCTACGCGGAGATGGGCCTCTCCTGGAGCGCCGGCCCCGGCGCGTCGAACGACCTCTTGATCTCCTTCTCGTGCAGCCAGGTGGTGTCGCGGAGCTTCGCGTGGCCGCACCCCGCCACCGGCATGAAGCCCGAAACCGCGAAAGAGCTCACGGAAGCCGTGCAGAAGCTCTGGCCGCAGGGCGCCTGAGCCGCGCAACGGCTCCTGAAGTGAACCGTCAGGGCGGCGTCGTGTAGACGAGGCCGCCGTGGCAGGTCCCGCAATTGGGCTCGCCCTTCTTGTAGAGCGGGGTCGCCTCCAGGGAGGGCGAGCTCGAGTAGCAACGCCCCGCGGGGCCGCGGCAGTAGTAGATCCAGTTCGCGGGCGCCTTGCCCTCCTCGACCTTCCAGAAGGAGACTCGTCCGACCAGCGCGTCGTTCGCGTCGTAGAGCTCCTTCACGACCATGCTGTCGATGAAGTGCCCGGGCGCATCGTACGTGACGCCGTTGCCGGCATCGAACGACTCCACCATCTTGGGGCTGAACCAGACGCGCACGCGGTCGTGCGGGGACACCGGGCTCGACTCGTCACGCGGGGCTGCGACGTCCGACACCCAGCCGTTCTTCGTGTACTCGTTCGCGTCGAGGAACGCCTCGTAAGCCTCCTGGGTTTGCGCCGCGGGCAGCACGGCGGGCGCGGGCGTCTCCTTCTCGTCCTCGGAAGATCCGCACCCCGCCAGCATGAGTGATACGAAGCCGAAGGCACACCGCGTTCGCCAGGAACCCATACTCAGTAGGTGCCACAACCTCGCCTTTCGGCGCAACGGTTCCGCGAGCAGAGCTCAGCCGAAGGTCGGCTCGAAATGACCCGGCCAGGTCGGCTCCTTCTCGATCTCGGTCGCTTTTTCACGCACGAGCGTACGAGAGGTGTCCTCGGTCGCGGGAGCCTCGAACTCGTCGAGCTCACGCACCAGCCAGGGCGGGTTCATCGCATACACCAGGAACGCCAGATCGCGCCCCAATAGGAAATGTTCGATCATGGTGCCTCCTCGCTGGACGGCGCTTCGCCACGGACGGCCACGGTCACGCGCGCCGCTGCGTGAGCGCTCCCCATCGGGCTCTGATCCAGATCGCTCACCGTCATGACGTCGAACGGGACGCCCAGCCTGCCGAGCGCGGTACGCACGACGTCGGCTGGTCCCGAAGACTCGACGGGGTACTCGACCTTGCCGGGGAGCTCGCTCGAGCCGAAAAGCTCGAGCTCGTAGCCGTTCAAGGGGCCGCTCACCACACACGCCGCCACCCCTTCGAGTTGCGCGAGCTCACCGTCGCTCGTCATGCGCGCTGCGTGAAGCAACGCGGGGTGAGGCGGGAGCTCGAAGCCTTCGCACTGCTGACGGATGGTCTCGGCCACGGACACTTCGATCGGCTCTGCGAGAAGGGCCGAGCCCTCGAAGGTCGTCCAGGTCGCGCGAGCGGCCGCGGTGGTGTCGGGCCGGAGCTCTTGCGTTACCGCCGGAACGGTGGCGAGGAGCACGACCCCGAGGACCATGAGCCAGCGACGACGATGAGATCGCATGAGAGGCCTCCGTTCTCGCCAGGCTGCAAGACACGGGCCAGACTCAGGCGCGCGCAGCGACCTCCGTCATCACGCGCCGAAGCCAGGTGTGCGCGGCGTCCTGACTCAAGCGTGCGTGCCAGACCAAGCGCATCTCGAAGGAGGCGATCTCGAGCGGCACCGGCACGACCACTACCGGGTAGGCCCGCGCCGCGCGAAGCGCGAGTCGCTCGGGGGTGGTGCTGATGAATCGAGACTCGGACACGACGATCGGCGCGACGAGGAAATTCGGCACGCGGACCGCGATGCGGCGGGTGTAGCCGAGCCGAGCGAGCTCGGTGTCCACGAGGCTCCCCGGGCTGCCACGAGGCGCGACCACGACGTGCCGGAGCGCGACATAACTCTCGAGAGTGAGCTTCTTCCGCAGCGCCGGGTGCCCCTTGCGGAGCAGGCACGCGAAGCGCTCCTTCAGGAGCGGCTGGCTCGAGAGGTTCGGGAGCGCCATGGGGAGCAGCGCCAGATCGACGCGCCCGTCCTCGATCTGCTCCGCGGGCGTCGCCGAGTTGACGATTTCGAGATCGACGCCCGGCGCCTCGCGCTCGAGGCGGCTCAGCAGCGCCGGCAAGAGCACCGTCTGATCATAGTCCGCCATCCCCACGACGAAGCGCCGTTTGGCGGTCTTGGGGTCGAACTCGGCTTCTCCCCGGAGCGCGCCGGAGAGCTCGCCGAGTCCGCGCTCGACTCGAGGCAGGAGCGACTCCGCGCGAGGGGTGAGCGCTAGCGTGCGACCGCTCCGGACGAGCAACGGATCGTCGAAGAGCGCTCGCAGGCGCGCGAGCGCGTGGCTGGTGGCGGACTGACTCATGCCGAGCGCCTGGCTGGCTCGCGTGACGTGGCGCTCCGTGAGCAGCGCGCGGAGCACGACGAGCAGGTTGAGATCCACGGCGTTCAGGGCTCGATCATGAAGCATGTGCATGATCATAGTGCGAACTCTGCATTGGATTCATCGCATGAGCGAGCGCATGGTCTCTCAATCAGCGGCCAGGGAGGCCGCGAAGGATCGAGGTGCATCATGTTCGTCGTCACTGGAGCCAGCGGAAATACGGGGAAAATCGTCGCGGAGACCCTGCTCGCAGCAGGCAAGCGGGTGCGGGTGTTCGCCCGGGACCCGGAGCGCGTCCGTTCGCTCCGCGAGCGCGGAGCCGAGGTCAGCGTCGGGTCGCTCGAAGATTTCGCGTCGCTCGAAAGGGCCCTGGAGGGGGCCCAGGGACTCTACCTCCTCTCACCGCCGGATCTCGGCGCGCAGCACTTCCTGCGTGATCGGGCGAAGCTCCTCGATGGCGTGATCGACACCGTGAGGCGCGCAGGGACCAAGCACACGGTCTTGCTCTCGTCGCTCGGCGCCCAGCTGCCGAAGGGGACCGGACCGGTGCTCAGCCTTCACCACGCCGAAGCCGCGTTCCGCAAGAGCGGCCGCGAGGTCACCTTCCTCCGCGCCGGCTACTTCGCCGAGAACTGGGGCGCCGTGGTGCCGGTAGCGCTCAAGGACGGTGTCTTGCCGAGCTTCGTCAAGGGTGATCAGAAGCTGCCGCTGATCGCGACGCCCGACATCGGTCGCGTAGCGGCGGAGCTCCTCTTGCGCGGGCCGAAGGGTGTCGACGTCGTGGAGCTCGTGGGTCCGACCGATGTCACTCCGAGCACCGTCGCCGAGACGCTCTCCAGGCTGATCGGCCGCCCCGTTCGGCTGGTGGAAGCGCCGCTCGAGCAAGTCGTGCCTACCTTCACCGCCTTCGGGATCTCCGAAGACATCGCGCGCCTCTACGAGGAGATGTACGGCGCCATCGCGCGGGGCGAGCTCGAACCCGAGGGCGGCGAAGCGCGCCTGGTACGCGGCACGGTCCCGCTCGAGCAGACGCTAAAGGCGCTGCTCCCGCATTGATCGCGTAATTTTCCCAGGGGTCCCGAGCTTGCGGACCGCGAGCACGCGTCCTAATCACCCTTTCGGAATCGATAGCGCGTGGAGGCGACGTGAAGCAACGCAAGCTCGGAACACAGGGTCTCGAGGTCTCGGAGCTCGGGCTCGGATGCATGGGGATGTCGGAGTTTTACGGAACGCTCGACGATCGAGAATCGATCGCGACCATCCACCGCGCGCTCGAGCTCGGGATCAACTTCTTCGACACCGCCGACATGTACGGCCCCTTCAAGAACGAGGAGCTCCTCGGTCGAGCGCTCGCCGGCAAGCGCGATCAAGTGATCGTCGCGACCAAGTTCGGCAACGTGCGCGGTGAGGACGGGTCCTTCAAGGGCATCAACGGGCGACCCGAGTACGTGCGAGCGTGCATCGACGCGTCGCTCGCTCGCCTGAAGATCGGGCACGTGGATCTTTACTACCAGCACCGCGTAGACCCGAACGTCCCGATCGAAGAGACCGTCGGAGCGATGGCGGAGCTCGTGCAAGCGGGCAAGGTGCGCTACCTCGGCCTCTCGGAGGCGGGTACTGCCACGATCCGCCGGGCGCACTCGGTTCACCCCATCAGCGCGCTCCAGACGGAATACTCCCTGTGGAGTCGGGAACCCGAGGACGAGCTCTTGCCTCTCTTGCGCGAGCTCGGCATCGGCTTCGTGGCTTACAGCCCGCTCGGTCGCGGCTTCTTGAGCGGCGCGATCAAGAAGCTCGACGATCTCGCCCCCACGGATCGCCGCCGCTTCTTCCCGCGCTTTCAGGGCGAAAACTTCGCGCAGAACCTGCGCGTCGTCGACAGCGTGAACCAGATAGCGGCCGAGCGCGGCGTGAGCCCGTCCGAGCTCGCCATCGCCTGGGTGCTCGCGCAGGGCTCCGACATCGTGCCCATCCCGGGCACGAAACGGCGCGAGTACCTCGAGCAAAATGCGCGATCCGTCGAGTTGACGCTCACGCGCGCCGAGCTCGATCGCATCGATGAAGTCCTCCCGAAGGGCGTCGCTGCGGGCAATCGCTACCCCGACATGAGTAGCCTCAACCGCTGAAACGCGCGCGCTTTCCGCCGAGGTCGCCGCTTCGCTGAGCCATCCTCGAGCGCCGGGGACACCTTACGCACCATGCGTCGTGTGCACTCGTGTGCCCTCGGGCTCACTTTCAGTCTCGGGGTCACTTTTTCGGTCGGTTGCAGCGCTGAAGATCCTGCCTCGACCGGAAGCGGTGGCTCTGCCGGTAACGCTACCGGCAGCGGCGCGAGCGGTGGCAACTCGAACAGCGGCGGCAATCCGCAGGGCGGCGGCGCGGGCACGACCAGCGACGGCGGCGTCCCTTCGACCGGCGGCAGCAGCGCAGGCGCTCTCAACGCGGGCGGCAGCGGCGGCGCACAGGGCGGCAACGCGGGTAGCGCCGGCTCGGCGGGCGCGGCGGGCAGCGGAGGCTCCGGCGGTTCCATCCCCGGGCTCGAGACCTGCCCCATGCCTCCTGCTGGCGCGACGGCCGCGGCCGTGACCGCGCTCAACGCCATCAACACGTTGCGCCTCGGCATGGGCATCGAGTGCATGGAGCTCGTCAGCGAGCTCAGCACCGCCGCGCAGAAGCATTGCGACTACTACGCCGCGAACGAAGCCGCCGGGATGAGCCAGTGCACGGCGAACCCGCACAATGAAGTCGAGAGCTGCGAGGGCTTCACGGGGACCTCGCCGGGCGCGCGCGTGGACGCCGCCGGCTACGATGGCTTCGGTTGGTCGGAGGTGATGGCCTTCGCGAACGATCCGGAAAGGGCGGTCGCGATGTGGATCAACAGCGTCTATCACCGCACGCCGCTCGTCAGCCCGTGGTGGCGC
>JAEZYO010000938.1 GCA_023419055.1 Pseudomonadota bacterium
TTCGCCGCCATGAGTGCAGTCCGTGGACGTGGTGGCAGGAGGCAGCATGTCCGGGGCACGATTGGCCGACGCGGCACAAGATCTCGATGAGAATCGGCAGCTCGGGCTCGACCTCCTTCGCATCTACCTGGGGCTCGCGCTCGTCGTGCGCGGAGCGCTCTTCGTCGCGCACCAGGACGTGCTCCTCGGGATGATTCAGTCGAGCGGCAACTGGCTCTGGGCCGCGGCGATCGGACACTATGTCGCGCTCGCGCACATCGGCGGCGGACTGCTCCTGGCGCTCGGATTCTACACGCGCTTCGCGGCGATCTTGCAGATCCCGATCCTGATCGGCGCCGTGTTCTTCACGCATTGGGGTGAGGGGTTGCTCGGCCGCGGGCAGGCTCTCGAGCTCGCCGGCCTCGTGTTGGTCATGCTCGTGGTGTTCGCATTCTTCGGTGCGGGACCCCTGTCGCTCGATCATCGGATGAAGAACCGCGCGCGCGGCGAGAGCGGAACCTCTACTACCCCGACCTACCCGACGTACGCGAGGCGCTGAACCGAACATGAGTCACCATCCTGCCCTTCCGATTGACCACCGCCTGGAGAAGGAGTCCGCGCCCAGCGCTTCGGGCCGCACCTCCGGTCCGGTCGCCAAGCCGCAGCGGGTGCTCGTGGTCGAGGACAACGACGCGTTGCGCACCGAGATCGCGGAGCTCTTCCGCGACTACGGGTACAACGTGGCGGAAGCGGCGGACGGGGCTCAGGCGCTGCGCTCGATGCGCGACGAGGCGCCCGTCGACGTGGTGCTCCTCGACCTGTGGATGCCGAAGATGGATGGTTGGCACTTCAGGCTCGAGCAGCGGCGCGACCCCTCGCTGAGGAGCATCCCGGTGGTCGTGCTGACGGCGGACGACAGCGTCCAGGCGCGCACCATCGACGCCGACGCGGTGATCCCGAAGCCGTTCGAGGCCGAGGAGCTCGCTGCCACGGTGAGCAAGGTGATCGCCAAGCGGCAGAGCAGCGATCACGAGCTACCCGCGTTCGTGCGCGATTCCATGGAGCTCATCGCGGGCGCCGTCGGGCACGAGATCGCGAACCCGCTCACGGTGCTCATTCACACTCTCGAGCACGCGCGGCGGAGCGGGCAAGGTCTCGGACAGGGCCGCGACGCGCTCGGCCAGGCCAGCATCGACGAGCTTTTGGTTCAATGCTGGCGGATGGTCGAGACCATCCGCAGCCTTCGAGATCTACCGCCGCCCAAGTGGCACAAGAGCCGTGAGGTCGACCTCGTGCGCACCGTGCAGACCGCCGTGTCGGCGACCGCGGGCGCGGCCGGTCACGTGACGCACGAGCCGAGCGATTCGCTGCGAGTGGCTGGGGACAGCCAGGTCGTCCATTACGTGTGCCGCGCGTTGCTCAGGAACGCCGTCGAGGCGGCGCCGAGCCACGATGAGCCCACCCAGCAGCGCGTCGACGTCGATATCCGCCGAGAGGGACGCGACGTGGTCCTGGACGTCCACGATCGCGGACCGCAAATCCCCGAAGAAGATCTGCCCAAGATCTTCTCCCCCGACTACCTCGGGCGCGGCGGGGGCTGGAGCGGCGGGATCCGGCTCTGGTTCGTGCGCGAGGCGGTCCACGCGATGAACGGTGCCATCGAGGTCTTCAACGACCCGGCGGAAGGCGTTCACAGCCGAGTACGTTTGCCGGCCGCTTCCTGAAACGGTGCGCGGAAAACGACGCTCCTGTGGCACTCTGCCGCAGTGAGCCGGCCGGGCTGCGCGGAAGTCCCGAGGAATCGATGCGATTTCAGGCTCGTGCGGGAGCTCGCATCGTGCAAACTCGGCCTCGCGGAGGATTTCCATGTCCGGGTGGACACGCGAGCACTTCTTACACGGCCACTCGACCCTCTTCGTCGGCCCGTTCGGCGTCGAACGCGCGGCGCTCCTCGTCGACGTCGCCGCGAACGCCGTGCTCGGTGCCGCGTCGCTCTCCATCGCGCTCACGCTGCTGCACTTCGTGTCTCGGCGAAGCGACGAGGCGAACCGCCGGGCGCTGTTCGCGCTGGTGGCCTTCTTGTCGGGCGCGGCGGCCCTCGCCTTCGTCGCCGCCCTTTCGAACCACGGCCCGGTGCCGCCGGGTGTCGCGATTCTCCGCCTGCTCACCGCGGCGGGCGCCGTCGTGGCGGCGTTTCGCCTGCCGGTGCTCCTGGCTCGTCCGGCCGAGCTCGAGAAGGCCGGTGACGCCTGGCGCAAGCGCGTCGCGGAGCTCGAGAACAGCGTCAAGCAGCTGACCCTGGTTTGCGAGGCGGGGCGCGAAGCCGATCTGACGAAGTCGCGCTCCATCGCGAACGTGAGCCACGAGCTTCGCACGCCGTTGACGTTGATCCTCGCCCCCGCCGAGCGCCTGCTCGAGCAGCAGAACCTGACGCTCGAGCAGCGGCGCGACATGAGCGTGATCGTGCGCAGCGCCCGCACCTTGCGAAAACACGTGAACGACCTGCTGGACGTGGCGCGTTTCGAGGCGGGTCAGCTCGATCTCGCCTACTTTCAGACGGACGCGGCGCGCCTAGTCCGGCGGGCGGCGGCTCACTTCGACGCCATCGCCGCGGAGCGCTCGGTGAACTTCAGCGTGACCGGGGAGACCGACGTGCGCGCCGAGCTCGACCCCGACAAGTTCGAGCGTGTGCTCTTGAACCTGCTCTCGAACGCGTTCAAGGTCACGCCGCGCGAAGGGACGATCCGCTGCGACGTCAGCACGACCAATCGCGGCGAGCTCTCGCTCAAGGTCTCCGACAGCGGCCCCGGCGTGCCGGTCGCGGATCGCGCCCGCATCTTCGAACGGTTCACTCAGCTCGACGGGGTGGCGAAGAAGCGCGGCGGGACCGGCCTCGGACTCGCGATCGTTCGTGAGTTCGTCGAGGCGCACCGCGGCAGCGTGGCCGTGACCGACGCGGCCGAGGGCGGCGCGTGCTTCAACGTGACCCTGCCGCTCGACGCGCCGCCGGAGACATCGGTTCGGGTGGGTGAGTTCTCGCTCTCGGGGCACACGCGTGCGGCGCTCGACGAGACGCTGGACGAGCTCTCACTCGGCGACGGCGGCTCGGGGACCATGATGAGCGCCGGGCGCGCGCGCGTCCTCGTGGTGGAGGACAACCCGGAGATGAACCGCTTCATCCGGGAGATCTTGGCCTCCGAGTTCACGGTCATCGGGGTGCTCGACGCCGAGGCCGGCGAGCAGGCGATCGCGGAAAAAGGGCCGGATTTGCTGGTCACGGATTTGATGCTGCCCGGCACTTCGGGCGACGAGCTCGTGCGGCGCATCCGGCGGCAAACCACCAACGCGAACCTACCGGTGCTGGTCTTGACCGCGAAGCCGGACGAAGAGCTCCGCGTCGGCCTGCTCCGCGAAGGGAGCCTCGACTACCTGGTGAAGCCGTTCTCGGCGGCAGAGCTCGTCGCACGCGCGCGCAACCTGGTGGCGCTCAAGCGCACGCGCGACGTGTTGCAGAGCGAGCTCGACACGCAGGTGCGTGATCTCGACGTGCTGGCGTCGGAGCTCGCGCAGCAGAAGCGCGAAATCTCGAGCGCGCTCGAGACCGCGCGCGCTTCGCGCGACGAGGCGGAGCGCGCGAGCCGCGTGAAGTCGACGTTCTTGCGCATGGTCTCGCACGAGCTCCGAACCCCGCTCGCCGCCATCTTGCTGCAGCTCGATCGTTTGTGCCGCATGGCCGACGAGATCCCCGACCGGCCTCGCGAGCTCCTCTTGCGCTGCACCTCGGGCACCCGCAAGCTCGCGCGCCTGGTGGAGAGCGTGCTCGAGTACACGCGCATCGAAGCGGGCCGCCTCGAGGTCGCGAAGGAGTCGTTCGACGCGCACGAGATGGCGAGCGAGGTGGTCGCGATGACCCAGCCGCACGCCGAGCAGAAGGCCCTCGGCCTGAACCTGCACGTCCCCCAGGCCATGCCGCGCGTCGAGACCGACCCCCGCCTGCTGCGGCTCGTGCTCTTGAACCTGGTCGAGAACGCGGTGAAGTTCACCGATCGCGGCGACGTCGACGTCGGCGTCGAGCTCCAGGGGAGCCACCTCCAGCTCAGCGTGCGCGACTCGGGCCCCGGCATCCCCGAGGAGCAGCAGCCGCTCGTCTTCCAGCCCTTCGAGCAGCTCGCCCCGAACGAGGGCAAGCACCTGCCCGGCATCGGGCTCGGGCTCGCGCTCGTACGCGAGATGGTGAGCGCGCTCGGCGGCAGCATCGCCGTCTCGTCGAGGCTCGGCGAAGGCGCCTGCTTCACGGTGCGCGTGCCGGTGAGCTTCGTCGAAGCGGCGTGAGCGCTAGAGGTCGCCGTGACCGAAGCCCGCGGCGCGCCCGTCGCGGATGAGCTTGCGGAGCTTCTGCTCGTCTTCGGCGGCGTCGAGCAGGAGCGCGCGCAAGCCGTCCAGAGGCTCTCGCTTCTTCCCGTACGCGAGCGCCGCATCGCTCTCCGAGTCGAGCTCGAGCCCGGACAGGCGAGCGTCCTTGGACATCAGGTACTCGATGAGTGCCTCCCACGCCGGACCGTTGCTGTACGAGCGCTCCGCTTCGAACACCGCCGCGAGCTCGAGCATGGCGTCGGCGTCGACAGCGAGCATGAACCCACCGCGCGGGTGCAGGCTTACCTCGATCGCGCGAGCCAGGCGCTCGCGCCGTGTCGTGCCGGCCGCCGATCTCGTGCTCGCCGGCGCGCTCTCCTTGCCGGAGACGGCCGGAGCCGAGCTCTGCGTCGTGGGGACGGACTCGGCTCCGGGCGACGGCCGGCCTTCTGGCGATTTGCTACAGGCGGCCGCCGCGATCAGGAAGAAAACGAGGTAGCGCGAAGGAGCCTCTCAGTCGCGCGAGGCGAGGAAGATCCGGAGCACGTACCAGAAGAGGAGCGCGACGGAGGCGAAGAGCTGGAGCGCGGCGCCGACGTAGCGATCTTCGGGGTAGTGATGAATGATGTTCGAGGTGTCGTAGAGGATCGCGGCGCCGGCGAAGAACACCATCGCCACCGAGAAGAAGACGCCGAGCTGGATGCCGAAGAGGATCGAGGCCGCGATCAGCACGAGGGCGCCGATGCCGCCCCACATCAAGAGGCCGCGCAGGAAGGAGAAGTCCTTGCGGGTGTAGAAGGCGACGCCGGTGAGCCCCGCGAAGCCGAGCATGGTGACGAGCCCCGCGCTCGAGATGACGCCGGGAGCGACCGCGTTCGCGAAGGCGAGCAGCGGCAGGAAGATGAGCGCCTCGATGACCACGTACCCGGCGAGCGCCGCGTACTGCGCCGCCTTCGACTCGGCGGTGTGAGCCGCGCGGCTCGCGAGCCAGCTCGTCACCATGAAGGCGCCGAGCACGAGGAGCCAGCGCCCCTGCATCGCCGAGACGATGACTTCCGCGAGCCCGCTCGTGAAGAGCGCGATCTCGAGCGCCGTGAAGGCGACGATCGCGCCGAACAGGTGATTGTACGTGCGGGTGATGAACCGCGCGCGCGCTTCGACGGAGTCGTATCCGACGGTTGCTGACGAGTAGCCGTATCCGGTGTTCATGGCCCGAGCATGCTAACCCGTTGTCAAGGACGCGCCAAACCCACCTTGCCCCACCGAGGAAACTCGAAGCTTCCTGCCGGGTTCGGCTACTCGCTCGCCCGGCAGGCACAGAAATAGAGCGGCTGGTGCGCCTTTTCGCTGACCGTGAAGTAGCCGTCCTGCCGGCTCGAAAACGCGACCGCTTCCCCCTGGGTCTCGTGCGGCGCCGGCACGGCTCGCGGGATGCCACGTAACGCGGCCCCCACGCTTTGCCCGGGTTCGCGCCGCCACTCGAAGAGGCCGGAGTAGGTTCGGATCAAGATGCGCCCGCCGTCGGTGGCGATGTCCGCGGCGGTCACCATCGGGTTGCCTTCGAGCAGCCCGCGCCCGAAATCGAGGCTCGCCACGACCTCGAGCGTGCGCGCCGCGGCCGCGTCGAGCGGCGCGTTTGCGCTGAAGACGCGCGACTTCCCGTCGCCCTCTTTGGTCACGATGAAGAGGTCCGAGCTCAGCGGGTCGACGAACAGCGCCTCGGCGTCATGAGGATGATCGGGGTAGACGAAGCGCAGCGTCTCCACGGCGGCGAGCTTCTCGCGCGCGCCCCGCGCTTCCGGCAGGTCCGGCTCCTCGACGCGGTAGACGCGAACTTCGCTCCGGCCGATGCCGAGCCCGACGCGGGCGACGTTGTCGCCGGTGTCGCCCAGATAGACGTAGCTCTTTCCGTTCGGGCCCGGCCCGGTCGCGATGTCCTCGACGTCGCTCACGCGCTCCACCGGGAGCGTGAACTCTCCGAGCGTCCGCCCCTCGCCATCGATGGCGAAGAAGCGCGGAGTGTCCCCCGAGTCGTTGTGGACGTAGAGCACTCCGTCGCGCTCTCGGCTCGCGGCGATCCCCGAGATCTCGTGCAGCGCGTCCGACTCGATTCGGCCGCGGGCGACGCAGGCGGCGTACTCGGCGCAGGCCGAGCTCATGCCGGGCTCGCCGCTGCTCGTGACGATCGGCGCCGGCGCGGAGACCGGAGCCTGAGCTCGCGTGCGGGGCGAGCTCGGGTCCTGGCTCGCGCAGGCGAGCGAGCTCGGGGAGGCGAGCGCGAGCAGGAGCAGCCGGGGGAAATTCACGTCGCTCGCCGGAGCTTAGCGAGCGAAGTCGAGCGCGCGCAACGCCGAGAGGCCGAACCAGCTCTGGTGGAAGTGCAGGAGGGCCGCCGCGAGGATCAACCCCACGACGATCGGCACCACGAGCTCGCGGAGCTTCAGTCGATTCTTGCCCGAGGCGATCGCCAGGAAGGGCAGATTGGACGTCAGGGTCGCGTAACGGCGGAACCCTTCGGGGTCGGAGCGGAGGCGCTTCTGGTCGATGTCCCGCGTGCCGATCGCAGCGGTCAAAAACAGGCTCCCGAAGAAGAGCAGCGCCGGCACGTTGCCGTTCACGATCAGGTGCGACCCCGACCACAGGATCACCGCCCACAAGAACGGATGGCGCGTCACGCGCTGCATGCCGCGCGCCGGGTCATCGCCGGCGAGCGCCTTCTCCCCGGCGACCGCCATGGGATTCGGCACCGTGAACGCGCCGACCAGGAACACGAAAGCGAGCGGCACGGCCACGAGGGGCAAGAAGTAGAGCGGGCGCGGCGTGATCCAGAGCGGATCACAGGGCGCCTTGCGATACGCCCAGATCAGGAACGTGAGCGACGCGATGGAGAGCAGCGAGAACGCGCTCTGATAGCCGCGGTCACCCAGCTTCTGGACCAGGACGGCGCGGAGCTTCGACCCCGCGACGAGCGGATGGATGCCGAACCAAGTCAGCGCGGCGATGCCGAGGACGACGTCGGGCGACATCGGCAAAGGAGCATGGGGAAGCCCAAGCCGGGCGGCAAGGGGGCCGGCGGCCGACTTTCGAGTGGGTTTGATTCGAGCGGTAGCCAGCGAGGGCAGGCTTTGGCAAGGTTCCGCGCTGGATGCCTGGGTCCTCCGTTCCGCCCGCCGCCGACACCGCCGACGTCGTGCCGCGCCTCACGGTGCGAGATCCCGACGTGGGCCTGCGCATCGCGGCCTGGTTCGTCGTCGCCTTCTCGTGCCTTCAGATCCTCACCTTCTCCTTCGGTCGAGATCAGGGGATCTATGCGCTCGTCGGGGAGGGCCTCCTCCGCGGAGAGCTGCCGTACCGTGACCTCTGGGACTTCAAGCCGCCGGGGATCTTCTTCATCTACGGCCTGGCCCAGGGGCTCCTCGGCAAGAGCATGCTCGCGCCGCGCCTGATCGAGGTCGCGGGCCTGGTCGCGATGGTCCTCTCGTTTGGGCGCCTCGCTCAGACCTTCTTCGAAAATCGCACCGTCGGCTACGTGGGAGGCGCCCTCGCCGCGCTCATCCACGCGCAGCTCGATTTCTGGCACACCGGTCAACCCGAGACCTTCGGCGGCTACCTCACCGTCTTCGCGCTGGTCGCGACGACCGCCGACGTGAACCGCAAGCGGCGCTGGCTCGTGTACCTCCTGGTCGGGGCGCTCTTCGGAGCGGCTGCGCTGCTCAAGCCGCCGCTCGGGGGCGGCGCGCTCGTGTGCGCGGCGTATCTGGCCAAGCGAGAACAGCTCGGGAAAAACTGGAAGGCGGCCGTCCCTCCCGTGGTGCTGGTGGGGGTCGGGGGCACGCTGGTCGTGCTCGCGTGCGCCGCGTTCTTCGCGCTGAAGGGAGGCTGGTCGGCGCTCAGCTGGACGCTCTTCGAGTTCACCCCGGGCTACACCTCGCTCGGCTGGGAGGGGCAGCGCGCGCCGGAGATGCTCTACCACGCGCTCGAAGAGGTCTTCTTCAAGTTCAGCGCCCTCGCTGCCGCGGGCGTTTTCGCCGCGGCTGCCATCTCGCCCATCCACGGCCGCGAGCGCGAGGGGCTGTTCTTGCTGCTCGGCGTCATCGCGCTCCACGTCACCGGGATTGCGATGCAGGGCAAGTTCTTCCCGTATCACTACGGGGCGACGTTGCCGCTCATCGCCTTCATCGCCGGGCTCGGTCTCTACAAGCTCTGGCGGCGCTGCCTGGGCGGCGGGGCAGGCGGAGTCGCGGCGTTCGTGGGCTTCGTCGCGGTGTGCATCGCGATGCGCGAGGCGGCGCGCGATCTGCCGCAGGGTTTCTGGGAACGCGCAGAGATTCGCCTCCACTACCTGGTGCGCGCGGCGCCGTACGCCACGCGCGAGGAGATGGATCGCGAGCTCGCCTACGTGGCCGACTACAACCTGGACGCCGATCGCCAGGTGGCGCTCGAGATCATGTCGAAGACGGCCTCGGACGAGCCGGTCTTCATCTGGGGCTTCGAGCCCGTCATCTACTGGCTCGCCGATCGCAAGCCGTCGTCGCGCTTCATCTACGACGTGCCGCAGCGCACGGAGTGGCAGCAGGAGTACGCGCGGAAGGAGCTGCTGCGCGATCTGCACGAGCGCCCGCCGACCGTGTTCGTGGTCCAGCGCAACGACGTGTTCCCCTCGGTGACGGGGCGTGTCTCGGACTCGAAGGTCGATCTCCTGGCGTTCCCGGAGCTCCTGTTCTGGCTCGAGGAGCGCTACGACCGCGGCAAGACCATCGAGGACTTCGAGCTCTACGACAAGCGCGAGCTCAAGGTGGGCGCGCTCTAGGTGTCGGCCGCGATGATGAGCTTCGCGAGCTCGTCGAGGCGGAGGGCGGAGACGTCGGGCAAGATCTTCGGTCCGCCTTTCAACGGACAGAGCTCGCAGCGGTTCCACGGGAACACGAGCCCCGCGCGGACGCCCGCGGCGCGAGCCGCGCCCATGTCTTGCGGCGAATCGCCGACCATCCAGGTGCGCGCCGGGTCGAGCCCCGCGTGCTCGATGGCGGCGTGGATCAGCCCGGGCTCGGGCTTGCGGCAACTGCAGGCTCCGACGAGGGACGCATCACCGCCGGGTCCACCGTCGGGGTGGTGAAAGCATACTTCCACGCTCGCGAACTCGACGCCTTCTGCCTCGAGCAAGCCGACGAGCGCCTCGTGGGTGCGTTCGATCGCGCCGCGGCTCACCTGACCCTTCGCGGCGCCCGGCTGGTTGGTCGCGATACAGAGCGTGTAGCCCGCGCTCGCGAAGGCGCGGAGCCCCTCGGGCACGCCGGGCAGGATCTTCAAATGCGAGGGGTGGAACGCCGCGTAGAACGCGCCGGTCTCCTCGTCGCGCAGCATGTCGATCAGCGTGCCGTCGCGATCGAGGATGATCCCGGGCTTGCCGTTGCCTGCGATCGTCAACGCCGCGGGCCCTCCGCGTCGGGCCACACCTCGTACGTGTCCGTCCTGCGCTCGCCCACGGCGAGCGTCTTACCGAGTCGAATGAAGGTCCAGAC
>JAEZYO010000977.1 GCA_023419055.1 Pseudomonadota bacterium
AATCAGTGCCACCCGCCGGCGATCGAGGTGGCTCCCGGTGATCCGGTGATCCGGTGGAACTGGCGCTCAGCTAGACCGGTGATGACAGGCGGCGAATTCGCGCTCATAGTGCTTGGCTATCAGTTTCCCGGAACTACGGAAGGATACGATGCTAACTGGCTCACGGTTGGTGTCTCGGTGTCGTCCACACGGTCGTCATGGAAAGCGACCTCTGCGTGCA
The DNA here is from genome assembly GCA_023419055.1 of Pseudomonadota bacterium. The sequence goes on from JAEZYO010000977.1 coordinate 221, forward strand.
TTCTTACCTGGGACCTTCTCTCGCTTATCTACTGGCTCGATGACCTGGAAACAGATGAGGCAGAACCCTGGTGTGGTCTTGGGGTCGTAGGCATTGTCGGGCGCCGGTGTCTCTACTTCAACCTCGTGGAACACGGTTGGGGTTGGGGCCGCTTCTCCGAGTGGGGCACTATTTCCGAGTACCACTGGCAGCAAGACGAGTTGCATCATGTGATCGGGCAAACGTTATTTGCGATCGATAGCGGCGGGGATGGCTGACTCGCGCTTTAGCTGACGTGGACCGATTCCGAGATGATGCTTCGATGCGGAACGGTCGGGAAACTACTGGTTCGCGCTCTCCTCTACCGCGATGGCGTGGCGCTTCGCGGCCGGGACTACCATGAACGGGACATCGCAATCGACGAGGTGCCGGCCATCTACCGACACTAGCCGCTCGACGCTTCCCTGGTGGTAAGACTGAATCCTGACGTTGGGCAGACGCTGACCGCGCCAACCGACAAACCCAGGCGCCTCTTCATTCCACCTCCGGCCAGTTATCGCCGTTCAGCCGCGGCGAGGCCTCGTTATCCTCGCCCAAGTGTTTCGAGAAGGTTGTCGGAATGCAGGCTCGAGGCGGCGAACGTCGTGAACCAGCTCGGAACTATGGGAACAGTTCAGGCATTGATGTTCAGCGCGCGGCATTGTGAACAATCGGTGAGGACTCCGCGTGGCAACGGCGCTTTGCATTCGTGACAGGTCTCGCGAGAGATGGTGATGTGCTCGTACATGCCCTTGGCGCCTCGTAGATCTGCGTCGGTGAGTTCTCGGATCCGGCGGATTGCAGAAACAGGCTGCCCGGTTTCGAGAAGCCGGCGAGCCCTGCCTGGTCGATCGGGCCATGAACACGAAAGGCGCCTTTGCACTTCGCGCAGGGCACCTCGCGAGCGACAACGTCGTCCCAGGTCAGCATCTCGTTCGCCCCGACGTACCGGCGGTCAGCTGCGGACGCCAGAGGGAGCGCGAAGGGCGACTGACATGCCGTCAGCTGCAACGCCCAGCTAGCCGGCGCGCTACTAGGGGTACCCGATTTCGCCGACGTCTTCGGGCAGCGCCTCGAGGCTTGTCTGCTGCGTAACCGGACAAATGGACCGTCAAGCGCGTGGAGACAGATCCGCACCCTACCTATCCAACGGCCTAACGTTCACCAAGCCCGAAGGCGAAGTGCGACGCTGCGCGGACGCGAACTCGGCTTTCAGATCGACTATGCTTCGCCCATGTGCCACGCGGATGGTCGAAGGCTCGAACATCGGGTGAGGCTCGCGTTCGTGGTGCAGCCGGTCACGGAATCGCGAACGAGCGTGTACACGCGGGTGCTCGAGTCGAAGGTCCAGATCCGCAGTGGCGGTCAGCAGGCGTGTCTCGGTCATCCTGTCCCAGCGGGCTCCGACGGGTATGCGAGTGTTCCGCCAACGACAGCTCACGAGTACCGCGCGCTCTGGGGGCTTGCTCGATGCCTCGGCGCGGATATGACGGGCTGCCTCCGGAGCCTCCGGGAGGCGAAGAGCGAAGCGAGGTCGAACGCGCGCTGCCTTCAAACGCTGGAAACATGACGACGGGCTATCCTAGGACCGATGGTACACAGGGCACGTTTCTCACGCAGAGCCGTACCAAAGCTCACGGTCGCTCTCCTGGGGGGATGCTCCTCACGAGGAACGACACCGATCTCGGTTCCGGCGTCGACGATTCCGCCTCGAGCGAGTCCCAGCGCCAAACCTGAAGCGCCGGATCCGGGAGAGCTCCGCGAAGCTGAGGAGATCGAACACGAAGCGTGGAGCCGATTGCCCGTGCCCGTATACGGGGATGCGCTCGCCTCTTCCCTGAAGAAGCTCGATCACGCGATCTCGCTTCGCCGAACTCTGCAAGGGTCATCGCACCCGGATCTCATCTGGCCCTTGTCGCTCCAGATCGAGCTGTTGCTCAGCGATGAAGCGCCGGAGTTTCGGTCGAAGGTAGCCCGCCTAGCGGAAGAGCGGCTTCGCCTGCGGCGTTTGGTTTTGGCGCGGGCAGCGCCCGTGGAACTTCTCGCTTCAATCGACGAGCTGGTTCATCTCTACGCGACGAGAGGCGACGACGGAGACGCGCACCGCGTCGCTGAACTCGAGCAGGAGGCTGCTCGCATGCGTCAGTCGTTAAACACCCAGGGTTCAGATGGCTGGTGAAGTGCTCGCCCAGATTTTTGACACCGCACGCTACGCGACCGCGGCACCCGCCATCCGTGAGCTCGCTTCGGCCCGACACCTCTCCGAAAGCAGCCTGCTCCTCGTCCGGGAGGCGCTCGCCGTTCAGACCAGGGACCCCGATCACCTTCGGTTCGGGATCGAACGGCTCCGCCGAATTGTGACGCATTCGGAGCTCGATCCTCGAGTTTTCCTGTCGCCAGCATCCCACCTCGACGCACTCGCGACGTTCGTGCAACTCTATTGCTTCGACGACGCCGGTTGGTACGACCTCACCAGCCCGGGCGGTGATAGTTGGGTGGTGCTGGAGCCCGGGGTTATCCACCTCTACGACGATCCGTGGATGGGCAGCCTGCTCGACGGGAGGCTCGACATCACCCAGGCTCTCGACGTTCCGAGCGAAACAGAGACCGTCCTTGTTCATCCGCGGGGCCTTACCGAAGCCGTGCACCACCTTGATTTCGTTCTCGCAACCATATCCCTCAGCGCAGATGCCCGTTCGGATATCGAGTCCCTTCGGACACTACTCAAGAAAGCCTTGGGGCGACCCAATCGAGGAATCGCTCTCACGGTGCTCTTGTAGAACCCGTAGAACCCAGCGAGCGCCGCTGCCCAACGAGGTTTGAACTCCTGAGCCGTCTTGGGTTCTGGATGCGGCCGCTGCTCAACGGCGCTACGTTAGCCGCACTCGAGATG
>JAEZYO010000983.1 GCA_023419055.1 Pseudomonadota bacterium
CCCGCCTAGATCGCCCAGCGGGCTCCATCGAGCGAACATTACGCACCTCCTTCTGCCGCCGGCGCGCCGAGCGCGCCCTGTGTTGCGAGGTAAGCGCGGAAGGAGAGCTCGTACGGCCCCGCAGACACGAGACTTTGCGCGAGACCTACTTTCACCGTCTCTCTCGACCCGCGTGTTCCAGCTGTCGTCCGCATGCGACTCTCTGTGAGGGGTTGCGAGTTTCGTGCCGGGCGCATAAGTTGGTGGATCGGGGCGGGTACGATTTTGGAGACCAGGGTTTTGCGCGGGCTCCGGACGATGATTAGTCTGCCGAGCGTTCCGGGCGAGGTGCTGGTGCGCCTCGATTGTGGCTTCCTGCTACGCGACCCGCCGCGCGCGTGCGTGCATTTGACGATGCTTGGCGCGACGGTTGCAGCGCCAAAGTCCGAGCGTCAGCGTGACTCGCGCGCCGCGCGTAAAAAGGAGCACTGCACATGGCTGCCCCGGCCAAAGCTGGATACGAGTCGGTACCGGGTTTCGAGACCTGGGCGGATCCCTTCTACCAAGCGTTCCGCTTGCTGCATTTCGCGTTCTCCGTGACCTTCGTCGCCACGGGAATGGACAAGTTTGCCCACTTCTTCGCAAACTGGAACGAGTACTTGTCACCCGCCTTCGCGGCGGCCAGCCCGTTGTCGATCAGCGCGACGATGTACCTGGTCGGAGCCGTGGAGGTGATCCTCGGCATGCTGGTCGCGGCGGTTCCGCGATTCGGGGCTCTGCTCATCGCCGTGTATCTGGGCGTGAACCTGGTGAACCTGGTGCTGCTCCGGAACCATTGGGACATCGTGATCCGCGACTTCGGCCTCCTGCTCTCGGCCGTCGCCCTGGCAAGGCTCGGAAAAGTCGAGAAACGGCTCTGAACGGCGCCGTGGCTTGAGAGCGCGCCCGCTTCTTGGCATCCTCGGGCCCGCTCGATGGCTCGCATTGCATTCGCCTGGGAGATGGGCGCGAACTACGGTCACTTGTCCGGTTTCGCGCCCGTGGCCAAAGAGCTGCTCGAGCGCGGTCACGAGATCGTCGCGGTCCTTCAGAACCCGCACGACGCGCGACACTTTTTCGACCCTCGTATCGCGATCTTGCAGGCGCCCGTGGTGCGTAAGCCGCCGGCCAAAGATCGGCCCCAGCAGGTCACCTTTGCCGACCTGATCAAGCCGCTCGGGTACGATGATCCCGTCGAGCTCGCGACGTTGATCCGGGTTTGGCGCTCGACTCTGGAGCTCGTGCGTCCGGCGCTCGTCCTGTACGACGCCGCGCCCAGCGCTCAGCTCGCGTCGAGGGGACTTGGGTTCGGCAAAGTCACGATGGGGTCGGCCTTCGCCATTCCGCCTCGCACCGTTCCGCTGCCGCTCCTGTTCAAGCACCTGAACGTGCCGTTCCCCGAGCTCGAGAAGCGTGAGGGCGCCGTCCTGAAGGTCGTGAACGCGGCGCTCGGCGAGCTCGGGCTCGGTCACGTCGAGGCGCTGCGCGACATCCTCGAGGCCGACCTGGACCTCTTGCGCGGCTACAAGGAGCTCGATCACTACGGGAGCCGTACTTCCGGGGAGTGGTTCGGCGCCGGCTACAGCTTGGACTCGGGCGTCGAGGTCGACTGGCCTCCGGGCGACGGCGCGAAGATTTTCATGTACCTGAGGCCGCCGGTACGCTCCGAAGCGCTGTTGAAGCAGCTTGCACCGCTCGGGTACCGCATCATCGCCGTGATGCCCCGGCTCGTGGGGCAGGGCTTCGTCGGGAACCTCCCGTCGAACATTCGCCTGAGCAAGGACCCTGCGCGGCTGCGCTCGATCGTACAGACGGCGGACCTCGCGGTGTGTCATTCCGCGGTCGGCACTGGCGCGGCGTTTCTACAGGCGGGCGTGCCCATCCTCAACATCCCCACCCAGAGCGAACAGGCCATGATCGCGGCGCGAGTCGAGGAGCAGGGTTTCGGGCTGTCGGTGCGTGACACCGCCACGACGGACTATCGTGAGCCGGTGAAGCGCCTGCTCACCGATCCCAGCTTTCGCGAACGGGTGCGCGCCTTCGCCAACCGGTACCGCGAGACGCCGGAAGCAAGAACGACCGCGGTCTGCGACCGGATCGAGCGCTTCCTGACCGAGAGCAGAGCGGGCTCAGCTTCCGCGCCGTCCCCCGCCGGCGCCGAGTAGGGCCGCCACTTCGTCGACGCTCGCGCCCTGCTCGAGCGCAGCGAGCGCGGCGTCCTCGGCGCGCGGGCGCGGCTTCAGGCGCTCGAAGAAGCGTGAGATGAAGGAGCCTCCGTCGCCGACGGAGAAGCGCCCCGAGGCGATCCGCGACAAGTCCTTGCGGAGTCCGCTCACGAGCGTCGGGCTCTCTTGCACGATGTCCCAGGCCTCGCCCACGATGGCGCGCTGGGTCGTCCCGAGCTCCTTGCGCGCTTCACCCGGAGAAAGCCCTTCTCGCGCTAGGAACAGGCTGAACAGGATCGCCAGAGATTGGTGATCGAGCGCCGTCGCGCGCGCGACCTGCGGGCCGCCGCAACCCTTGCGGTAGAGATAGGACGCTTCGAGCAAGAGCACGCCGAAACCGAGCGCGACTGCGGTCGCCTCCGCGAGCTCGGGCGTGAGGCTGGCCTCGGCGCCGAACGCTTCCCGCTCCAAGAAGACGAGCGTGGCGACGGCCACGGCGAGCCGGGACGTGAGCACGATCGGATCGCCGAGCAGCGCTCCGGGGACCTCGAGCACGAAGCCCTGCTCCTCGCGCAGCAGCCTGAGTGGGCCGTCTGCCTTGCTCGCGCCGGCATCACCGCACGCGCCGGTCCCGCAGCTGCCGCTCGAGCAGTCCTCTGCCGGCGAGGCGCCGCGCAGGCGCACGGTAAGCTCGGTGTCTTCGAGCCCCGCGTAGCCCGACAGGCGCGCGACGAGGCGCTCGAGGGAAGCCTCGTCCCCGCGGAAGAGGTCGGGGAAGAAGTCCCCGTTCGGGAGGACGAGCAGGGGTTCACCTGCTCCAAGGCGAAGCTCCTTCACGAGCTCGGCGTAGCGTTCGGCGAGCGGCTTGACGTCGGCGGGGCTGAGCGGCTGCACGAGAGAACCCTAGCCTCGTCAGGCGGGGGCGCCAAGCCGCGCCACCCGCGCCGCGTCCTCCTCGGAAAGTCCGGCGCTCAGGCGAGCGAGCTTTTCCTTGAGACCCACCTCGCCGAGGTAGGCAGGCGCACACGTGAGGTGGATGTAGCTGATGGCCGGCATTTGACCTTCGGTGTCGCGATCGACTCCCACGCGGAGCTCACCCTTGGCGATCGCTTCGTGGCAGTGCTGGCACTTCGCGCGAGCCGTCGGCGCGTGATCGACCTTCTGGACCGAAGCAAGCTTCGGATTCTGGACGCCGTTCTCGACGATGCGTTCGAGCTTTTCGCGGTCCGGGATCTCGCCCGCGTACTCGGCGAGGACGGGCGAAAGCTTCTCGGCGTGGCGCTCGGCGGCGCAAAGCAGGTGATACCAGAGGGTCTGCTCGCCTTCCCCGAAGGCGCTCGGCACCCGCTCGCCGAAGCGCAGCGCGCCCTTCTCGATCTTCTCCTTGCAGAAACGACAGCTCGCGCGTCCCGTCGAGGCTTCTTCGATCGTGTCGGCCATGGCGGGATCGAGCCTCTGGACGAGCCGTCCGTCAAGGGACGACGTGGATGCGTGCCTCGACGCGCCTGCCGGAGCTCGAAACGAAAATGCTGCGGCCGGGACGCCCTCCTTGCGGAGCGACGAAGCCCTTCTGGTAGTGATCGACGCCGTCCTGCCCGTCGCTCGGCACCTCCGAGACTTCGAACTCGACCCGCAGGCGTTGCACCCCGTTCTCGAGCTTGTTCGGATCGAGCGAGAACGTGCCTGCTCTCAGCAACATCAACGTCCGCTCAACGGCGTTCCTCACCGCGGCGACCTGCGCCGCGGCAAGCTTCGGGTTCGGATACGTGAGCGTGCCGAGCTTGCCTTCCGAATCGACCGGGATCGAGATCTCGATTTCACCCGCCGCGCCGAGCGGTAGCGCGGCCCAGCTTTCGTCTCCAGAGCTTGCCTGCGGCAACGCGCGCGTGAAAGCGTAGGGGAGGTGTCGCACCCCTTGGGGCAAGCCGGTCATGCCGAACGCCCCACGAGCACCGGCTTCCGGAGGCGCGCTCGACGGCGCTGCTGCCAGCCGCTCCGATTCGCCGGATGAAGGAGAGCTCGACGCCGCGGGCCGTGGCTTGGGTTCGCGCGGGCGCGCCTCTTCGGGTGGACGCTTTCGCTCTTTACGGGGCTCTGGCGCTTCTTCGGGGGTCGGCCTTGGCTCTGGATGGGGCTCTGGCGCGGCTTCGGGCGGCGCGGCTTCAGCGCCGGGCGCCGGCGCAGCGGGCGCCGTTTCGGCGCTGGAGCTGTCCTCGGCGGGCAGGCTGACGCTATCGACCTCCACGGCTTGCCCGTTCCAGACATCGCGCGCGGGCGACTCGCTCGGCGAAGGAGGCGTCGCGGGCGAGCGAAACGCCGCTACCGCGATCGCCAAGTGCATGCCCACCGACAGCACGAGGGTTCGCGGTAGGAGGGGCACGGCCATTCCGACAGCATAGCGCCGCCGGAGTTCCGCACCCGGTGCCCTCCTACTTGATCTTGTCCTCGGGGGTTGGGTGCTGGGGGCCGGAGACGCCCGGGAGGGTCGTGCCACTCCGGGTTCCCCCTCCTACCCTGCCAGAGGCGATGACGCCGATCGATGCCGTCCGACGCGGGGAGCGAGCGAGCTCGAGCTCACGAGTGAGTCGAGAAACCTCGCGCTTGGCCTCCACGAGCTGCTTGCGGGCGATCTTGGCCTCGCCCCTGGCGCGTTCGAGCTCGCTCGCCTGGGTGGGGAGCGGCAAGCCGATGCGGGTCGACGGCGGCTTTCCTTCTGCGCCGCCGTCGCGCAGCTGGCGGAGCTCCTCGTGGCGCTCGTCGAGCTCGCGCTTGGCGGCTTCGAGCTCCTCGAGCACACGGCACTGGTCCTCGCGTGCTCGGTCGCGCGTGTCGTCCAGCAAGCGGTTCGTCTCCGCCGCCTCGAGCTCGAGGCGCGTGATCTCGTCTCGAGCGAGATCGAGCGCGTGGGTGAGGTCGATACGAAGCTCTTCCGTGGCCTGGACGGCGTCGTCGCGCTCGCCCTGGAGCCGAACGTTCTCCTTGAGAGTCTCGTCGAGCTCCCGGAACGCGTTCTCGAGTTGCGACGCGAGCTGATCGATGCGCTCGGCGGCCTCCAAGAGCCGCGCGTCGGTGGAGCTCGGCTCACGCAGCGACGAGCTAGGGGGAGCAGACAGCACCGCCTGCCGATCGAGCGCGGTGCGCGCTTGCGCGAGCTGCTGCTCCAGCTTGGCGAGGTCCCGCTGGTGGTCCTCCGTCAGCGACACGATGAACGCGTCTTGCTCGGCGATCAGGCTCTCACGCTCGAGGCGCACCCGCGTGATCTGATGTTCCAGCTGCCGCAAAGCCTGGTCCCGCTGCTCGGTGAGGAGCGCGACCGCGAGCGCGAGCTGCCCCTCGGTTTTCTGCTGAAACTCGCGGTTCTTGGCCCGGATGGCCTCGAGAGCGCGCGCGTCCGCGTCGGCGGACTCGTCGGTCGCGCGCCGACCCGTGACGAAGGAGCCCGAGACGAGCTCCGCTCCCTCCGGCGAAGCTTGGCGTGATTCGGCGGTAGTGCTCATTGACCCTCTCGGAAACGAATCTATCGGCCGCGACTCCGCCCGTGAAGGGTAGGAAATGTGCGCCCGGAGCGCTCGTCTCGAGAAGTCGAGTGATGACTTTCGCGTTCCGTCCGGCTGGGTTAAGACACGCGGGCGAGCATCCTCCAGAACGAAAGAACAGAAAGAAAATGGGAGTCTTCCTCGGCCTCGACTCGAGCACTCAAAGCCTTTCGGCCCTCGCGGTGGACACCGACACGCGCGAAGTCGTCCTCAACGAGAGCGTGAACTTCGGCAAGTCTCTTCCCGAATACGCTTCGCCCCAGGGCTTCCTCGAGCTCGAAAATCCGCAGCGCAAGCACGCGAACCCTCTGATGTGGGTTCGTGCCCTGGACCTTCTGTTCGAGTCGATTCGCGCGAAGGGCTTCGATCTCGGCCGAGTGCAAGGTGTGAGCGGCGCTGGGCAGCAGCACGGCTCCGTCTACCTGCGTGAGTCGCTCTCGAACCGCCGCTGGTCCACGAGCACGCCGCTCGAAGAGCAAGTAAAGCCGCTTCTCTCTCGAGCGACGGCGCCGATCTGGATGGATAGTTCCACGTCCGAGGAATGCCGTGAGATCGCGGCCAGCGTCGGCGGGGACGAGCGCGTCGTCGCGATCAGCGGCTCGCGTGCCATCGAGCGCTTCACGGGACCCCAAATCCGAAAGTTCTTCAAGGACGAGCCCGCCCACTACGAGCAGACACGCGAGATCCATCTCGTGAGCTCCTTCATCGCCTCGCTCCTCGTGGGGGAGAGCGCGGGCATCGACTACGGCGACGGTGCGGGCATGAACCTGCTCGATCTCGCCGCGCTCGCCTGGAGCCGGCCATTGCTCGACGCCACCGCTCCGAACCTCGCCGAGCGCCTGCCCGGGTTGGTCGCCTGCACGACTCGAGTCGGTACGATCAACCCCTACTTCGTGGAAAAGTACGGCTTCGCCGCCGGAACTCCGGTGATCGCATTCACCGGTGACAACCCGAGCAGCTTGGTGGGCATGGGCGCGACCTCGCCGGGCACCGCGGTGGTGAGCCTCGGCACGAGCGACACGGTGTTCGCCGCCATGCGCGAACCGCACACCGATCCTCGAGGCTTCGGGCATGTGTTCGGCAACCCGGCCGGCGGCTTCATGAGCTTGATCTGCTTCGCGAACGGATCGCTCGCGCGCGAAGCGATCGCGAAGAAGTTCGACCTCGACTGGCCGGCGTTCGATCGCGCGCTTCGTGAAGAGACGAAGCCCGGCAACGGCGGCAACCTGATGCTGCCGTTCTTCGTCCCCGAGATGACGCCCAAGATCAAGGAACCGCGCGTCGAGCTCTTCGGCGACGACGCGTTCACGAGCTTCAAGTCGAAAGCCGCGTCGGTGCGAGCCATCGTCGAGGCGCAGGCGCTCAGCATGAAGCGCCACTCCGACTGGATCGGCCACAGCCCCGAGACCATCCTCGTCACGGGCGGTGCGTCGCGAAACCGCGGGATCTTGCAGGTGATCGCGGACGTGTTCCAGGCAGAGATCCGGACGCTCACCGTCGGCAATTCGTCGGCGCTCGGCGGTGCGCTCCGGGCGGCACACGCCGCCGGCGCAACCTTCAGTGATCTGACGCGCGACTTCGTCGCCATCGATCCCGACCTTCGCGTCACGCCCGATCGCTCCGCCCGTGGAGTCTACGAGGAGCTCGCAGGGCGCTTCGCCGAGAAGCTCGCCGCGGCTGGTGGCTGAGCGGCTTCTCGGTTCGAGCCCGTCACGGCGAGCAGCAGCGCTGCCGAGGGAGCGCACGAGCCGTTGCGCAAAGCGCATGCTGTGGCATTCTGCGTTGCGCAAACTGCAACGTCGCTCCCACGGATCTGCGCCATGGATTACGAGGACTTACGCCTCTTTCTGCACCTCTCGCGCACGCTCCATTTCGGCCGCACCAGCCGTGAATGCCACCTCAGCACGTCAGCGCTCTCGCGAGCCATCCAGCGCCTCGAAGGAGAGCTCGGCGAGCCGCTGTTCGAGCGCGACCAGCGGAAGGTCACGCTCGCGCCTGCCGGGATGGTCTTCCGAGAGCACGCCGCCGAGACGCTCTCTCGCTACGAGGCGGTCAAGCAGCGCATCGCAGGTGGCGACCGCCTGACGGGGACGCTTTCGATCTTCGCGTCGGTCACCGCCTGTCAGAGCTTTCTCCCGCGCGTGCTCTCGAGCTTCCGGCGCGACTACCCCGACGTGCAACTTCGCCTGGAGACGGGGTACGCCGCCGACGCGCTCGGCATGCTCACGAGTGGAAGCGTCGACGTGACGGTAGCCGCGCTCCCGGACAAGGTGGCGGACAACCTGTCGTCACGAGTGCTGCTCGTCACTCCTCTGATCTTCGTCGCACCAGGGGCCGACTGCGAGGTGAGCCGCATGGCGGACAGGCGGCCCCTCGACTGGTCCGCGCTGCCGCTCGTCTTGCCTGCCGGTGGGCTGATGCGTCAGAGCGCAGAGCGCTGGTTCAAGCGCCGTCACATCGTTCCCAACATCTACAGCGAAGTCGCGGGCAACGAGGCGATCTTGTCGCTCGTGAGTCTCGGGTGCGGAGTGGGAGTCGTGCCGCGCATCGTGTTCGAGCGGAGCCCGCTGCGCTCGGAGCTCCGTCCTCTCGACATCGAGCCTCGGCTGTCGGAGCTCCGCGTCGGCGTCTGTACGCAGTCACGCCGCTTGAAGAGCGGCATCGTGAAGGCGTTCTGGGACTCGATAGAAACGAAGAGCTGAACGGATTGGGATCGATATCAGTCGTTGGTTTTCTGTGAAAACGCACCCGCACCGCGTGACC
>JAEZYO010001021.1 GCA_023419055.1 Pseudomonadota bacterium
CGCTGGGTGTTCCTCACGCTGACTTTCGCGTGGCTCGCGGATACCGGCGGCTATTTCTTCGGCCGTTTTCTGGGAAAGACGAAGCTCTACGAAGCGGTGAGTCCCAAGAAGACGCGTGCCGGTTTCGTCGGCGCGATCGTAGGCTCGACGGCCGGCGCGCTCGCGGCTCATTTTGGTTATCTGAAGGTCCTACCCTTGGTGCCTGCTCTCGTACTCGGAATCGCGTGCGGCGCGCTCGGGCAACTCGGCGATCTAGTCGAGAGCTTGCTCAAGCGCTCTACTGGTATCAAAGATTCTGGGAGCATCGTGCCGGGCCACGGCGGGATGCTCGATCGGATCGACGCCCTCTTGATCGTCGCGCCCATCGTTTACCTCTACGTGTTCTGGACAGGGCTCGTGCCCTGACCCGGTGCGGCGCTCGTTTGCCGGGCATCGCCCGGAGAAAGAGCAATGATGACCGACCCCGTGACCCAAGGTCCCCCCTCCGCACGAGGCCACGCGATTACCGACGAGCACATGCCGAGCTCGATGAAGATGCCGCCGCCGCCGCGCTACGACTTCTTCGGCGTCATCCGGAAGTACCTCGACGAAGCTGCCCGCGTCACGAACGTCCCCGAGCACATCCGCACCATCCTGAGCCAGCCGAAGAACGAGCTCATCCTGCACTTCCCGGTGCGCATGGACAACGGCGAGTGGCGGGTGTTCAAGGGCTACCGCATCCAGCACTCGAACATCCTCGGGCCGTACAAGGGCGGCATGCGCTACCACGAGGAGATCGGGCTCGACGACTGCAAGGCGCTCGCGTCGATGATGACGTGGAAGTGTGCGCTCATGAACTTGCCGTTCGGCGGCGGTAAAGGTGGCGTGAAGTTCAACCCGCGCGAGGTGTCGCGCACGGAGCTGTCGCGCATCACGCGGCGCTTCTTCCACGCGCTCGGCTCCAACATCGGGCCGAACTACGACATCCCCGCGCCGGACGTCGGCACCAACGCGCAGGTGATGGCCTGGGCGCTCGACACGTACATGAACGGCATCGGCACCGTCATGAAGCAGGACGCGCTCGGCGTCGTCACCGGAAAGCCCGTGGCGAGCGGCGGCACCTACGGCCGCGAAAAGGCGACGGGCCAGGGCCTCGTGCACTGCATCCTCGAGTGGGCGGAGCGGCAGCGCTTCGATCTCCAGGGCAAGAAGATCATCGTGCAGGGCTTCGGCAACGTCGGCTCGAACACCGCCGTCCTCCTCAGCCGGCTCGGTGTCTCGCTCGTCGCCGTCGGCGATCACGCGGGCTACCTCTACAACCCGGAGGGCCTCAACGTGCATCGTCTGAAGCAGTACGTCGAGCAGCACGGCAGCGTCGCCGGCTACCCGAACGCGCAGAAGATCACGCGCGAAGAGTTCTTCGGTGTGCAGGCGGACATCTTCGTCCCAGCCGCGCTCGAGAACCAGGTCGGCGCCGCCGAGGCGGAAGCGCTTCAGGTGCGCTTGGTCGCCGAGGGCGCGAACGGTCCCTGCTCGCCCGAAGGTGAGCTCGTGCTCAAACGTCGTGGAGTGGACATCCTGCCCGACGTGCTCGCGAACGCGGGCGGCGTGACCTGCAGCTACTACGAGTGGGTTCAGAATCGCCGCAGCGAGCAGTGGACGCTCGAAGAGGTCGACGAGAAGCTCGAGACCGCGATGCGCGACGCCTACGATCGGGTCGATCGCTTCGCTCGGGCCCACAACTGCGACTTCCGGATCGCCTGTTACGGGGTCGCGCTGAGTCGTATCCAGCAGGTCTACGCCGAGCGGGAAATCTTCCCGTGAGCCCTCCTAGGGGCAGGCCTTCGGGACGCTGCTGGTCGCGAAATAGATTTCCCTGACCGAGACCCGCCGTGTCGGCATTGTTTTCTTCGAGGACGTAAGGTTTCTCCCTAGGCGTTCGACCGAGCCACGCGCTCGACGTCTCGGGCCGGTACGCACCTCGCGCCCCGTACCCGACCCCTGCCCTCCGGGCCGAGACCTTGGAATTCGGCGTGATTCTGCGGAGCCACCTCGCCTAGGATGGGGGCATGGTGCGGTGGTCTCTTTCGTCCCTATCACTCTCACTCTTGCTCTCGGGGTGTGTCTCTCAGGAGCTCAAGGCCTCGTACAGCAACGAGTTCAACTGCCCCGACTATCAAGTCGACGTTCGCCCGCTCGGGGCGGACCGCTACCGAGTGAGCGGCTGCAACAAGAGCGTCGTTTACCAGTGCATCGGCAGTCACTGCGTCCTCGACCGGCGCGACGAGGCTGCGAGTAGGGAGGAGCCCGCCATCCAGGCTCGGATCGTCGTTCAGCAGGAGCCGGAACGCGAAAACGTCGGCGTTTCCAAGCGAAAGAGTGGTGAGGGCGTGCTGGTCTCAGCCGACGTTCGTGTGAGCGACGACTCGCTGCTCAAGCTCAGGGCCGCTCCTGGCGAGCACGGCAGTCTCGTTCAGCTCAAGCTGGCCGTCATGGAGCGTGAGCAGACGCTCGACGATTGTCAGCTCGATCTCATGGTCAACGGCCAGCGCATTCCCCCTACCAAGACCCGCTTCTCGCGCGCCGGCGTGTTCTCCAATTTGTTGATCAACGTCTCTCGTGACGTCGCAACGGAGCTCGGCGTCGCGCGCCAGCTCGCGTTCCGCGCGTGCGATCGCCGCTGGTCGCTCTCCGAGCAGGCGCTCCACGACGTGCGGGGCTTCGTCGAGCGCTACGAGGAGGAGCTGGTTTGGCTCGGTGACGCCAAGGAGGGAAGGACCGGCGGGTTGCTCGCTCCCTCCGGCGGTTGGCCCGCCTGGGCAGCATCGACTCAGCCGGCCCCGGCGAAGCAGCCGACCCCGCTCGAAGGCAGCGCGCTGTTCGAGCTCCTCGCGCCTTCGGTCTTCATGGTCGAGTCCCTGGTCTCGAACGGCAGCAGCCAGGGATCGGCGGTGGCGGTCTCCCCGACCGAGCTCGTCACGAACTGCCACGTGCTCGACGGTGCTCGCAAGGTGCTCGTGAAGCAGAAAGGGCGCGAGTGGGTGGCGAAGATCCTGCGAGCGGATCCGGCGCAGGACCGCTGCGTGATCGGTGTACCGGACCAAACGTTCGTTCCCGTTCGAGGAGTCCGCCCGTATACCGACCTCAAGGTCGGCGAGAACCTCTACACGCTCGGCTCGCCGAAGGGGCTCGAGCTCTCACTTTCGAGCGGCATCCTCTCTGGGGTTCGCGAAGAGGACGGGCGTCACTACGTCCAGACCACCGCGCCCATTTCCCCCGGCTCCTCCGGTGGCGGGCTCTTCGACGCTTACGGCAACCTGGTCGGCGTGACGACCGGCTCTATTGCGGGCAAGGAGCGGCTCAATCAATCGCTGAACTTCGCCATCCCCGCGGATGCCTTTTTTCAACCCTGAGAATGCACGCCATCTCAGGGTAGGTGCGCGATCCATGCCTCGGTGTCGCCGAGGTACTCGCCGTGCCCGGCTTCGGCGCCGAGCAGATGCGGCACCCCTCCGCGCCCCAGTAGCAGGGGGAGGAATAGATGCCGTAGTCGCAAGAGGCGGCGAGCACGAGCCGGGCGCGGTGCCGAGGTTACAGCTGCCGATGATCACGCTGCCGGGTGGCTCGATCCTCGTCCACTTGCAGTCGACGAACGCGGAAACATCCTGCGAGTGAAGCGAGTGATGCGCAGCAGACGTGGCGCTTTGCGGACGCGCTGGCAGGTGCGCGCGTGCAGTGGATACGGGTTAGGATAAGTTCGAAGCGATGAAAAGCGCACCCCTTCTGCTTCTCGCCGGACTCATCCTCGGCTGGGTGACAGGTTCAGGGGTCCTCGCGATTGACCGTCGGGAAATTCGGATCGTTCCTCCGCATCGCGTCGATATGCGAAGCGGGGCAGTCCTGGAAATGCCGAGTCCCGACGAGCTGGAAAGGGATTCCGCTGGGTGTCTTCTGCCGGACGGCGAGCTCGTGATTGCCGGCGGCAATCCCAGCCCCTATCGGAGCGGACATTCACAGCCCTCGAGGCGTGTTCGACGGCTGTCGCGGGATTCGAAGCGGTGGACCTCGATGCCCTCTCTCCTTTCGCAGCGCGAGCGAGCGCATTGTACTGCTTTGGAAGACGGGTCGTTGTTCGTTTATGGCGGCCTGTCTCGTAACGGCTGGAACGACTCCGTCGAGCTTCTCTCGCCCCATGCCGATCATTGGGTGACAGTGCCGAACCTCGAACGCGTCACGTCCGTCGTAGAGGGTCCAGGAGGCGGTGTCTATTTCGTTCAGGCGAACGAGGTGACGTTTGCTCCGGAGCCACTCAAAGCAGCGTGGACCGTTCGTGTTCCGCAGAATTTCGAGCTCACACGAGGGGCCTTCGACCCGGCGCGAAGGATGATTTTGGGACGCGCCGGAGCCGGAACGGGGGCGGTGCTCGAGCTCGCTCCAGGCGCCGACACTTGGACGGAGCACAAGAAGTTTTCCATCCCCACTAGCTCGAACATGCTGGGCGCGGTCCGGGTGAAGCCCGGCTTTCTCGTCCTGAACTCAGGGCGGTTGGAACACTGGTCGCTTTCGACTGGAGCCGTGGACTTCGTTTCACGCCTGGACGGAGCGGCCGAGCTCCTCGCTCTCGATGAGGGGAAGGCGGCGATCTTTTCGCACGCGGGGAGTCTGACCCTCTACGACCCGGCAACACGTGCTTTGAAGCGGCTCGCAGCGCTCGACGGGGAAGGGGGAGCCTTCATAGCCGACTCGGAAAATGGTTACTGGATCGGAGGAACCAGAAAGTTCCTACCACCATCGGCGCTACGCGACGGAGCGCTCTGGTTCGGGCTCTCGCTCGTCGGAATCATCTCGGCTGTCGTGATGAGCCGAAGGTTCGGCGTTCCTCGGAAACAAATCTGGGCGCTCGCTCTGGGCACCTTGGCAGGTGCGCTGCTTCACCTCCTTCTCAGTGCGGTGGCTCGCGGCTCGGTCGGCTGACGTCAAAGAAGCCGCGGACGCAAGATGGCGCCCTGAGCGACGGGCCGGCGCGGCCCGTTCCGGTTCCGAATGGAGCGAAGGTTTGTCGCGCATCCCTTCTCTAACCTTTCGTTGGCCCATTGGGGGCATGGCCCGCGGTCAGGATCGCGGGCGTTTCCTTGACCAAACGAAAGGTGTGCTCGATGGGTATGCTCAACTGGTGTGTGACGGGATTGCTGATCAGCTCTGCAACGCTGGGCTGCTCGATCGAGTCGTCGGTCGACGAAGACGTTGGTGAGGCAAGTCAGGCGATCGACGTATCGGCTGCGGCCGCGCCGGGGTCCGGCGTCGCGCCTGCGGGCGCCTCCGCGGCGGCTGCGACCAAGGCTGCCTTCGAGCTGAACAACGCTCTCCTGCCGTTCGACATGCCGCCGAGGGCCGACCTCGCGTCGAGCGCCTACAAGGTCTTTGCGCACTGGCACAACTTCCCGCTCCGTCAGATCTCCGCGACGGGCGCCGACAAGTACATCGGCTGGCTCAAGCCCGTCACGCCGTACGCACAGATAGGCGGCTGGTTGCGCGATCGGCCGATCCCGATCCTGCCGGTGCCTGCCGAGGCGAACTATCTCCGGCACGATATGGAGCAGGACATCGAGACGGCCGCGGCGGTCGGCGTCGACGGGTTCTTGATCAACTTCTGGTTCTCGACCACGGACTCGCGCTGGAAATGGCTGACGAACCTGTTCGACGCGGCCGACCAGTTCAACGTCGAGAACCCGTCCGCGCCCTTCCGGGTCATCCCCAACCTCGATATCCATATCCTCACCAGCGGCTCGAGCAATGCGAGGAACGAGCCTCGCAAGTGGGCGGACTACGTCGCCACCCTGAAGGGGCACCCCTCGTGGATGAAGCTCGATGGCAAGTACGTGGTCGGCACCTTCCGCCCTGAGGCGATGCTGCCGCCCGAGGGGGGGAGCGGCACCTGGTACACGGAGTTCTTTCATCAGCTCAAGACGGTCCACGGTATCGACGCGGTGATGTGGGGGTCCCTGCTCAGCCCGAGCGACGCGAACCGCAACGCGCTGAAGCCGTTCATGACGGGTGCGACCTTCTCGCGCTGGGACAACCTCCCCTACAGCTCCAACTTCGCGTCCAGCGTGAACGCGCAGAAGACTTGGGGCGATCAGAACGGGATCCCCTACGCTCCGCCCGTCAGCCACACGGACCATCGACCCTCGGCTGGATGGGCAGTCGAGACGGCAGGCTTCACGACGCAGCAGAAGAGCTGGAAGC
>JAEZYO010000239.1 GCA_023419055.1 Pseudomonadota bacterium
CGTACCTCAAGCTGCGCATCACGTTCGTGCCGACGCCGGACGGCGATGCTCCGCCGGTTCTCAACAACTGGCGGCAGATTTACGACTGCTTGCCGGCGGAATAGGCTTGGTCCACGTGATGTCGACCCTGAGTCGCTCGGTTGCTCTAGCTTCCGCTGCTCTCGTCCTTGCGCTCGCCTGCGGGCAGGAGCGGCCAGAACCGCTGCCATACGGAGCGGGCGGCGCGACCTCGAACGGCGGCACGCGCTCGAGCGGGGGCACGAAGAGCAGCGGCGGCTCGTCCGAGGGCGGTGAAAGCGGAGACGGCAGCGCGGGCGCGGGCGAAGGTGGCGAGAGCTCGGGCGGGGCGAACGGCTCGAGCGGCGGCGCTGCTGGCGCCGAGGGCGAGACCGGCGGGACGGCGGGCGCGGATCCCGGCATCGAGATCGACCCTTGCCCCTCCGAGGACACGGGCGGCACGCCTCCTGACTCGAGCGCGATTTGCAGCTTGTCCGCAGGCTGGAGCGAGGGCGCGGCGTTCTCCGCGGGCGACGAGGGCAACTCGCAGCTCCTCGGCATCACGCCGGACGAGCTCACGGTGCTCTGGTTCTCGGCCACCGGCTCGACCGGTTCGACGCTCTTCGCGGATCGGGTGAACACGAACGTGGACTTCGACGAGCCCCAGACCATCGACGCGCGCAACGTGAGCGCGCTCAGCCCGGACGGGCTCCGCGTCGTGACGATCGCGGACGAGCTCGACGCCTTCTTCGAGCTCACGCGCGCGGCCCGCGGTGAGCCGTTCGGGTCACCTGCCGAGGGCGCATTCTCGGCCATCAACGCCGACGCCGCGGAGCACGGCTTCTTGCTCGGGAACGTGGTGCTCTCGCCCGACGATCGCACGCTCTACTACACCGTCTCCGCTTTCCCGGCGGAGGAGTACCCGGTCCGGGTGTCCACGCGCTCCGACGACGGGCCATGGCCGGTCGGTGAACCGCTGGAGGCCTGCGAGCTCAAGGGATACGGCGCAGTCGAACGCCAGCCGACGGCGATCTCGGCGGACGGTCTCACCCTCTTCTATTACGACTCCATCAGCGGCGCGCCGCGCGCGGCGTGGCGCGAGAGCGCGGACGGCGCCTTCGTCTGGTCGGTCGCGCTCGATGAGCGCTTCGGCGCGCGACCCAACCAGGCCTGCGATCGCCTCTATTACAGCGGCGCGAGCGGTCTGCTCGTCGCCGACGCCGAGTGAGCGCGCCGTTCGTGGCGCTTCAGTCGGCGTCCCCGAGGTGCTTGCGCTGCGCGGCGAGGCGCGCGGCGCGCTGCGTCTCGGCCTGCTTCACCTTGTCGGGATCCACGACGTAGGGGGCCACCCGCTCGGTGCGCTCGAACTTTTCTCGATACCGGTTCGCCTCGATCTTCGAACGGAAGGGGCCGATGCGGACCCGGTACCAGAGCCCCCGGTCCGGGACGTACGCCGCCTGCCGGTAGGCCTTGTGCCCGCGCTTGCGGAGGTCGTCGACGAGGCGATCGGCGTCCGCCTGATCCTTGAAGCTCGCGACTTGAAGCTGGAAGCCACCCTCCGCGCCGGGAGGAGCGACGGTCGCGTCTTCCGGCACGCGCGCAGCGGTCGCGGCGAGCGCGGTGAGCGAATCCTTCGGGGCCGACGTCACGGGCGTGGCGCTCAGCAGATCGCCGACCGGCAGCGGCACCACGGGAAGGCGATCCCCGGCGGGCGGGGGAGCGTTGGGCGCCGCAGCGAGCGCGGCATCGCCCTGCTTCACGAGGCGGCCGCGTTCGTCTTTGACGGCGGCGAGGGCCGTCGTCGTTCGCTCGGCGTCGCTCAGGATGGAAGGGAACGAGACGTCTCGGCCGGCGAGCTCCTCGGCGGGAGAGGCCGCGCTCTTCGCCTGGGTCACGAGCTCGGCGAGCGGGTCTTTCGCGGGGGTCGCGGGGGGGCCCGAGCGCCCGGCCATGACCACGCCGGCCGTGACGATGGCCGCGCCGGCGAGCGACGCCAGCAACAAGGCGCCGAAGCGCGAGGGACGCGCGGACCTGTCGTCCTCCTGGATCTGCTCGAGGTTACGCACGCTGACGTTCATGGTCGACTCGACCTAAACCCGAGCGGCCCAAGCGGCCAAGTTTCAGCGGTTTTCGACGCCGCCCGCGCCCGCCTTGTCCGGATCCGTTCCGCCACCGCCACCCTTGTTGTCGTCGTCATCGTCGGGCGGATCCGACGGAGCGAGGAACGAGCACTCGGCGCTGCGCTCCGGGTAGAGCACGGTGTCGCACTCCATGGCTTCGCCCGCTTCGCGGATCGTGTCGACGCACGCGTCCACCTGTGCCTGACCGGGCGATTCCACGACCATGCCGTGCAGGCAGTGATCGCGAAAGAAGCGCTTGCACGCGTCGACGTCGTCCACGAGCCCGCAGGGCTTCGCCGCCTCGCAGCGGGCCTGTTCGATGTCGCGGCACTCGTCGACATCTTTGGCATCCGTTCCGCAGCCCGTTCCGGAAACGACCGCGAACGCGATCAGGTAGCCTGCGAGGGCCGGGGCCACGACGTCAAAGCGCAGCATCGCTCCCCGGCTAACACGCGGCCTCCCGAGAGGACCAACTTTCGCGGGATGTGGGCGAGGGCTGCGCGACGGTGGCAAACTCCGCGCGCATGACTCGCGCGATGGTCCTTGCGGCCGGGCTCGGTACTCGCCTCCGGCCTTTGACAGAAGAGCTCCCGAAGCCCTTGCTTCCTCTCGGTGACCGTCCGGTGCTGTCCCATCTGATCGAGCGCCTGCGCTCGAGCGGTGTCGCGGAGGGGGTCGTCAACGCGCATCACCTGATGAGCAAAATCCAAGAGTTTGCGAGGGTTAATCCCTTCTTCCTTCATGTTGAAGAAGAGGATGAGATACGCGGCACCGCGGGCGGTGTTCGCGGGGCTCTGCTCGCGCTCGGGGACGCTCCCATCCTGGTCTCGAACGCCGACCTGATCTTCGACGTCCCTGCGACCGAGCTCGTCGCGGCGGTGGCTCGAACCGGGACGATGGCCCTGGCCGTTTCCCGCCGGCCGGCGGGTGAAGGCGCGGTCGGGCTCGGCGTGAACCACGAGGTCGTCCGGCTTCGAGGGGAGCGCTTCGGATCAGAGATCTCCGGGGCCGACTACCTCGGGGTCATGGCGCTCGGCCGGGACGCTATCGAGCGCCTACCCAGCAAAGGCTGCTTGGTGGGCGACGTCGCGCTGCCGCTCCTTCGAGGCGGACGCGCCCTCTCTACCGTCGAAGTGGCGAGTCGTTTCTGGTCGCTCGGGGACAGCATTGCCGACTACCTGGACGCCAATCGAGCCTGGCTCGACGAGCGCCTGGGAGGTCAGAGCTATCGAGGTGAGGGCGCTCGGGTGCCCGAAGGCGTGACGCTCGAAAGCAGCGTGATTGGCGCCGGGGCGCTGCTGATCGGGAGCGGCCGGGTGGAGCGCGCGGTGGTCTGGCCGGGAGCGCGGGCCCGCGCGCCCCTGGTGGATTGCGTCGTCACGACCGAGGGGGTCGTCGTGGGGCGCGACGGCAGCGTCAGGCGATAGGGCGGGGAGTATTTCGGGGCGGACGGCTGCCTCTTGTGGGGGACTCCCGTGGTTGCTAAGCATCCGTCCCGCATGAATTCCCCATTGCTGCGTGCGCTTCCACTGCTCGGCGTCGGGCTCTGGGGTTGTTCGGACGATCCGGAGCTCTTGATCGAAGTCGAGCATCCGACCCTGATCGAGGTCGATCCCTCCGCTTTCCTGGGCACCGTCCCTTGCCTCTCCGGGGAAGGATCCATGTCCCGCTACGTCGCGACGCTGGTGGACACCACCAACCAGGCGGAGCCCTTCGTCCTCCCGAGCTCGCCCCCGATCCCCTGCAACTCGGCGGTGGGTTTTTCGCTCGTCGTGCCCGGACACACCTACGCCGCGGAGGTCGACGGTTACGACCGCGACGATCTCGAGCCGCTCGCGCCCGGGGTTCGAGACCTGGTCGATCCCAACACTCGCGAGCTCGTGAAGCCGCGCTGGACCACCGTCTGCGGAAGCCGTCCGGCCGATCAGGTGATCGCCGTCATCGATGTCGAGCGAGTCGTCTCGGGCTGCGCGTTGCTCACCGACTCGATGCCGCCCTCGGACGTCGGAGGTGCTCGGATCGACACGCGAGACATCTTGGGCGGTCTCAGCTGCGGAGACGACGAGGGCGCTGTCGCTCGCGTGGAAGCGAGAGTCGCGGGTGACACTTCGAGCGTGGCCTGCGGTGAGTCGATCGAGCTCTCCGGGCTTTCGGCCGAATCGCCTACCCGCATCGAGCTCGCGGCCTTCGAGGAGGGCGCCTCCACTCCGCGCTGGGGCGCTGCCTGTACGGCAACTCCCGTGGCGGGGGTGACGGCACCAGCAGATTGCTCGGCTCTGAGCGACCGTGGCGCGGTCGAAATCGATCTGCCCGCCTTGCTCGAGGCGGCTTCGCTTTCGTGCGAAGAGGTTCGGGCGCTTCGTATCGTGTCGCCCGACGAGACGGTTCGGAGCGTGTCCCCGCCCGGCTGCTCGCGAGTCTTCCGCGTGGGCGATCTTCCACCGGGTGACGTGACGATTTTGGTCGAGACCATCCTGGCCGACGGCTCCGAGGGGGGCACGTCGGTCTGCTCCGCGGTCGTGGCGCCCGGGCTCGTGGCAAGCTCCGATTGCCAGGCCGAAGGCTGAGTTTCCGCGTTGGGTCGTTGCTAGGGCTCGGCCCCCGCGTCAGGATCTTCTGCCATGGCAAGATACAGCGACGCGCCGACGCTCGGTCTGCCTCGACCCGGTCCCGCGCTCAAGTGGGTCCTCATTGGCCTGCTCGCGATCTGGTTGGCGTTCGCGGTTGGCATCAACTGGGCCGGGGCGCCTGCTGACCTCTTCTATCTGCTCTGCGGTAACGCCGAGCTGATCTCCCAGGGCCAAGTCTGGCGACTCTTCACGGCGCCGCTGATCCACATGCCGACGGGGCACGTCGGGCACATCCTGATGGCGCTGCTCGGGCTCTACTTCCTCGCGCCCTCGCTCGAGCGCGAGTGGGGAAGCGCGCGTTTTCTCCGCTTCTTGCTGTTCTCGGGCGTGATTGGGTACGGGCTCCAGTACCTGTTGCTGGTCCTTCTGCCACCGTCGGTCAGCGCTCGCCTCGCGGGCGACTACTGGTTCGGGGCGCTGCCGGTCATCAACGCGGTCTCCATCGCGTGGGCGCTGAGCTTCCGAGGGCAGGTCGTAAAGCTCTATTTCGTCCTTCCCGTGAGCTCCACCGGGCTCATCCTCTTCGTCGTGGGGATGAACGTCATGTACCTGATCGGCGCCCAGAATCACCTGGAGGGCCTGATTTCTCCCTTCGGTGGCATGCTCGCGGGGTGGCTGCTCGGCGCCGGCACTCCGTCTCCGCTCCGCAAAGCCTGGCTCAAGCTACAGCTTGCCCGGCTGGACTCGGAAGCTCGCCGTGAGGGGAAGGCGCGGCGGCGGAGAGCTGCCCAGAGCGGGCTTCGGGTGATCGAGGGCGGGAGCGGCTCGGACCAGGGCGACAAGCGCCGCGGCCCCGACGGTAAGTGGTTGAACTAGTGCGCTTCTAAGGGGGCGGGGCGGGCGAGCCCCTGAAACGAACGCGGCCACGCTCTCCGGCGAGATCGCGCCGTATCGCTCGATATCACGCAACCGAGCTCCGCGGCGTCCCGACCATTGACGCAGCTGGAAGTTCGCAGTTTCCATCCCGCCGGGGTCACCAGTGGGCCCGACGTTTCGACTTCGGTGTCGAAACCCCGGCGAGTCAGGAATCGAAAATGGTGCGTGACAATCATCGGCAAGGGCGCTGGATATTGGGGCTCGGCGCGATCTACGGGGCGTGGCTCGTCTACGGCTGCTCGCAGAAGAGCTTCGAAGACTGCAGCGAAACGAGGAGCTGCATGGCGCCGGACGAAACGGGCGGCGCAGGCGCAGACGGCAATGAAGGCGGCGAAGGGGGGAGCCTGGCGAGCGGTCAGACAGGGAGCGGTGGCGCAGGCGTGGGCGGCGTAGCGGACGAGCCCGGGGCAGGCGGCGCAGGCGGGAGCGAGCTGCCTTCGCTCCCTGAAGCCTGTCAAAAAGACGAGGATTGCGACGACGGCAAGGCGTGTACCGGCGAAGAGGCGTGCAGCGACGGAAAGTGCGAATACGGCGCCGACCCCTGTCCGAACCCCGATTCGGAGCACTGCAACGTCGCGTGCTCGGAAGGAGATTCCGGGGCCGAATGCGTGGTGACCGCTCTAGACGTGGACGGTGACGGATACGGCACCAACGAGTGCCTCGCCTCGCCCGGCGAAGATTGTGACGACAGCGCCGGAGACGGAGGCGCCGCCCATCCTGGAGCCCTCGAGATCTGCAACGAGAACGTCGACGACGACTGCGACGGGCTCGACGACTCCGAAGACGACATCGTGCTCCCCGGGATCGCTCTCGAGCTCGTCTCTTCCGTCGGGCTCGGAACGACCCGGCGCGGTGAAGGTCGAGTGGCGCGGTCCTACAACGCCGGGTTCGGTTTCGGGCTCGCCTGGTCGGACTTCCGCCACCAAGACGAGGTCACGAGCTCGGAGATCTACTTCCGCAGCGTGGGACCGGACGGAGAGCTCGGCAGCCAAGTGCGATTGACCGAGTTGACCAGCGCCAAGGACAAACACGCGCCGAGCATCATCGCGAACAACGCGGGAAGCTATCGCGTCGTTTGGACTTACACGAGCGTCGACAACTCGCCCTTGCCGGGCACCGACGAGCATCCCGGCATCGCGGCGAGGACGACGGCGTCGACGGCGTCGCAGAGCTCGGCGCAGCCGGATCTCGTCGGCGTGCCGAAGCTCGCGGCGCCCGGGACGATCTTCGTTGCGCGGAACCAAACGACCGCCAACCAAGACGGTCTGTACCGCCTGGTTCTCGACTCCGACGGCTTCTCGTACGTGTCCGGATCACCGAGTATCCCCGTGCCGGGGGGCAACTATCAGAGCTTCGACGCCTCCGCCAGCGGAGGCACTTCTTTCGTCGTCGCGTCGGTGCTGGATCTCGACGGCGTCGGAAAGGTGAAGATCAGCGGCGCGAGCGTCACCGTCCCTGCCGACAACGTCTCTCAGACCGACGTCGTCGCGGGGGGAAACCTGTTCGCGTACCGTGAGAAGTCTCTCGCGAGCGGAGAGTCACGCATCGTGCTCGCTTCGGCGACCGGCACTCTTTGTTCCGTCGGGTTGCCCGACGGCATCCCGGTCGCCCTCTCGGAATCCGCGATCCTTTACTGGGATCCGGAGAAAACCGCTCTCTACGCGCGCGTCATCACTTCGGCGTCGAGCTGCACGGCCGGTCGGAGCGCGCTCGTCGTCGAACAGTCGGAGGATCGCGTGATTTCCGAGCCGGATGTCGCGAGCGAAGGCAGTCAGCTGCTCGTGAGCTGGACGGCGCACGACACGGAGACCGATCGCTGGTCGATCGAAGGGCGGATGTTTTCGCTCGAGCTCTGCCAGTAACGAGCCGAGCGGAGTCGTACGGCTTCCACGCTCGTGCGCGACATTACGCGTTGCGGACGGAACGCTGCTTGGTCAGCCTTCGGCCTTCGAACGCCGCGAGCGTCTTTCTCGCTCCGGCGCGCTGCGAGGGAAGGCGATGAAACGAAGACAGTTCGTTCTCCTGGGAAGCACCGTGGTTGCGATCGTACCGCTCGCGAGCTGCGGCGACGACGATGAAGACGACGACGGCGGCGGCGGCGCCGGCACCGGCGGCAAAGGCGGAACCAGCGGTAGCGGCGGCAAAGGCGGAACCAGCGGTAGCGGCGGCAAGGGCGGCACGGGTGGCACCTCTGCGGCCGGCGTCGGCAACGAAGCCGGCACTGGCAACGAAGCCGGCACCGGCACGGGCGGCGAAGAACTCTGCACCGAGGACATCACCGCGGAGAGCACGGTCGACGAGGGCCACACGCACGACATCACGATCCCGCTCGAGGACATCCTCGCCGCGGAACCGGGCGAGTACGAGATGACGCTCGTCAGCAACCACATCCATACCGTCGACCTCACCGCCGACGATTTCGAGGCCCTGCTCGCGGGCGACGAAGTGACGAAGACGTCGTCCGAAGAGGAGGGTCACACCCACGACGTGACGCTGAGCTGCGTCTGAGCGCGCCGAAGACGAGCGGGTGGGGGTGCGATGCCGTTCATCGCGCCCTCGCCGGGGCTCACTTGTTGTCGCCCTTGCGGCCGAGCTGCTGCTTGACCGCGACCCCGATGGCGCCGGTGACGTTCTTGCTGCGCCCGATCGCGCGGAGGTCGCTCTCGCGGAGGTGCGGCACCAGGCGAACCGCGAAGGTGAAGGGCGTGCGAGGGTTCTGCACGAGGTTGAGCTTGACCTGATAGTGCCGCACGAACTCGCGGTTCATCGCGATGATGCGGAGCACTTCCTCGCTGACCGAGCGCGCGGCCGAGATCTGAACGGCTTCGTTGTCGCGCATCATCGGGCTCTTGGCCGCGGCCGCGGCGACCAGCCGGTTCGCGTCGCGCACCAGCATCAGACGCTCCGCGGCGCTCCCGAGCGTCGCGCAGCGGATCTTCTGACTGACGGTCATCTGCGCGATCTTGGCGTGGAGCGGCAAGAACTTGTCGCGGACCTGCTCTTCGCCCTCTTCGTCCACCTCGTGCGTGTCCTCGATGTCCGAGGTCACGAGCTGTTCGGCTATTTCGCTGGTCTCCTTGAAGAGCACGTCGTCGAAGCTGGGCTCTTCGGTCGGCTCCGGGATGAGCTCGTTCTGGATCGCGGCGGCTGCTTCCTTGAACGCGGGGATCGAGAGCTCGAGCCCGTTTCGAACGGCGAGATCGATCAGGCGGTCCGCCGTCGACATGCGGACGCGCTTGTTCATGTAAAGCTTCTCGATCGCGCGAGGATTCTTCAGCATGAGCTCCTCGTTGGTCGCGATGACCTCGCCGCGCTGCTCGTCGGCGCTGTCCGCCAAGTACTCGAGCGTGTCGCCCGAGAGGCGAGGTTGTCGCAGCAACGCGGAGAGAAACTCCGGATCCCCTGCATGATGGCGCGCGAGCCGATCGAGGACCGACCCCGCGAGCTCGCCGGCGAGGGCGCCGTTCAAGATTGGGGCAGGGAGCTTGCCGAGCGTCGCCTGCGCCGTACCCGCGAGGGTAGAATCCTCGGAGGCGGCGAGGAGCGCGACTACCGTGACGATGTCGGACGGCTTCGCGCCCGGCAGCACGCCGCGCGCCGCCATGTTCCGAAGCGGCAGAGGCGCGTCCGGAGAGAGGGCCTTCTGCGCCGGCGCCGGTAGGGCGGTGATGTCGACATCGGAGGGCACGGCCGCTGTTTTCGCCACCATAGAGGAAGGTCTTCGGGTTCACAACGCCCGCGCTCGGAGCGACGTGCGTTGCCCCGAGGGGGCGGCGCGTCTAAGCTTCCGAGAGGCTCGAGAGTCGAAGCTCGAGCCCAATCGTCCCGAGCTTTGGATCGTCCGTAGGAGAAGTCATGGGCATCATGGATTTCGTCAAAGGCGGCGTGCAGCGCATGATGATTGCGCGCGACGACGCGCAGAAGGCCAAGGTGGTCTTCAAGCACCCGGACCAGACCTTCCCGTTTTGGAGTCAGCTGACGGTCGACGCCGACGAGTGCGCCCTCTTCTTCAAGGACGGCAACCACGTCGCGACCTTCCCGCCGGGGCGGCACACGCTGCAGACGCAAAATTTCCCGTTCTTGAACTCCCTGGTCGATCAGTTCACGGGCGGGAACGTCTTCATCAGCGAGATTTACTTCGTCACCATGCGGCCGCTGTTCAATCAGCCGTTCGGTGACACGCTCGGCTCGGTCCGCGATCCGGAGCTCGAGATTCGCGTCACGCCGCGGGCGTTCGGCACCTTTTCGTTCCGGGTCGTGGACCCGGTCAAGTTCGTGCTCTGGTACCACGGTCAGGCGGCCGGCGACCCCACGAATCAGCGCTGGATTCAAGACATGCTGTTCATGGGCCTGCGCGCCACCC